>JAPYOO010000387.1 GCA_029938135.1 Bermanella sp.
TTAGAATATATCTCCAATACTTTTTTCTTCACCATGCCACGCATGGGAATGTGCGCCATCATTCCATAGGTGGCAGCGCCCCCTTGATTGGCCAGCTCTGGGTTGGCTTTCACTATGGCCACACATTCTTTTAAATCCGCTAAATATTGATCCACTACTTTTAAATGTTGCGCTGTCACCATGGCATGTAATCCATTGGGTTTTTGGTTGCGATTTACTTGCCAACCCTTGGCATCCATTTGATCACCCACTGCATAAATATTTACGCTAGCATCAATAGATTTATAGGCAAATAAAGGCCCCTGCGGATTTCCCATTATTTCTAGTTCGGGCATAGCAGTGATGCCATCTTTTAATTGTGTTACGGCTTGCCAGGTTTCATCAGCCAACTTTTTATAACCGTCTTTACCAAAGTATTGCAAGGTGGCCCACGCGGCGGCGTAAGCACCACCCGGGCGGGTTCCTAATAACGCTGAACTGGCAAATACGCCTCCCGACCAATCCGGTTGCACAAACATTTGGTATTTTAGTAAATCTAAATTACGGTAAGTAATGGTGCTGGCCCCCTTGGCTGCGTAACCATATTTATGAATATCGGCCGACATAGACGTCACCCCGGGTACACGGTAATCCCACTTGGGTAGCTCAACTCCATTCATGGCCATGAAGGGTAAAATAAAACCACCCACACAGGCATCCACATGCATGGGGATATTATGTTTTTGCGCAATGGCGCCCATTTTTTCAATGGGGTCTATGGTGCCGTGGGGGTATTCTGGCGCGCTGCCTAAAATCATCACCGTGTTGCGGTTGATGAGTTTTTTCATTTTTGAAAGATCGGGTGTTAGATCTTCTTTTAATGGAATGAGGCGTATTTTTACCCCAAAATATTCACTGGCTTTATACCAAGCCACGTGAGCGCTTTCGGGAATGATCATTTCCGGTTTTTTAACGCGGCGTTTATCTTTTGCCATATCCCGATAGGTTTTTACCGCCATTAAACAGCTCTCGGTGCCGCCGGATGTTACCACGCCACATACTTCTTCGGTGCCGTTTAATATGTCGACGGTGGCAGCAATGATTTCATTTTCAAACTTTTTAAGGCTTTTAAAGGCGGTGGGGTTTAAGCCGTTTTCACACGAGTATTTAAAATAAGACTCTTTCAAAAAATCTTGGTGCGCTTCATCAATGTAATAAACCAAACTCCATACTTTACCATTTTTATATTCGGGGTCGTGTTCTTTAAACGTGTCTAGTTGCTCAAAAATTTTACTGCTGGCTTGGCCAGTGTTTGGCATCGCTTTATGGTTTGACATGGTTACCCCTTTTTTAATTTACGCCAGTTTTTGCAGTAACAGCGCTAGGCTGATGCCAATATAATTTCCTAATGCATAACCAATAATGCCCGTGGTCATGCCGCTTAATAATACGCTTGAGTTCCCTAATGCCTTAGCCATCATGGGCACAAAAGGCGGTGAACAAATGGCACTTACTGAGGTCACCATAAAAGTATCGCTATCTACATTGGTCAGCCTACAAAACACGGCGTGTAACAATATGCTGCCTGCGACCGTGCCAAACAAAAAGATGGCTATCATAGGATTAAAATTAAGTAGCTCACTCAAGTTAGCCATGGAAGCCACCGTGATACAGAATATATAAATTAGATACATGCCCATCTTGTACGCTAGGTGAAGTGCTTGAACTTGTTTAAATAACGAAAAACCAATACCAAAACTGGTGAGGAAAATAATAACCAGTGCACCGCTGTTGGTTAATTGAAAGACGGCGGTAGCCAATTCCGTTAACCCTAACGACAGCGTTAACGTGAGAATGCTTAAGCCGATAACTTTACCCACTTGAGGCCAATTATCTTTTTGTAATAGAGGGGCGTAATTATCATCGTCGTAATGATGGCCATGTTGGTTGGTTTCACTGGGCTTTTCAGTTAACAAAAGGTGTTCTGGTTTTTTTAATATCAGGCGAAAAAACGGAATGGCCATCGTTACCATGACTAACATGTAGCTAGCCCCTAAAAGAACATCGAAACTGTGAAACAACAGGTATTGATCGGTATTGATATCAAGGCCCGCCTTAATGGCTGCAAGATTCGGTGTACCGCCGGTGTACACTCCCACCGACATGGCGGCCAAGTGACTGGTGGCCTCAATGGGCTCACCCAAGCCAATAAAATAAAAATAGAAGCTGCTGGAAGTGAATACCACCGCTGTGGTGGCCAGTATCATACTGAGCATGGCTTTGCCGGCCACTTGACTCCACTGCCTAACATTTAAGGTAAACAGTAGCATGGGCAAGGCCAAAGCAATGGTGACTTCCGATAACGTATTTTGTAGCGGGGCCAAGCCTTGAGGGATGAGTCCTAGGTTACCCAGCAGCAATCCTGCCGTGTAGCATAAGATAATAGCTCCTAACTTTTGTGCAACGCTGTGGTGTTGTATAAACCACAGAATGAGGGCCGGTAATAATATAAAAAGCAGAGCAAATAAAATGTCCATGGCAAGCGCCGCACCGATATCAGGATGATGTTCCTATCAAACCATGGCGGCGT
>JAPYOO010000388.1 GCA_029938135.1 Bermanella sp.
CTAAGTGGTTCAATTTCAGCATGTACATGTAACCCACGGTTACTGGACGATCAAACTGATCACCTGTACGACCGTCAAACAGTGTTACCTGACCTGAGTCTGGAAGGTCTGCCAAGCGTAGCATGGCTTTCACTTCAGATTCTTTAGCACCGTCAAACGCTTGTGTTCCCATTGGAACACCTGCGCGTAGGTTACCGGCAAGTTCTAGAATTTCAGTATCAGAGAAAGTATCTAATTCTTCCTGCTTCACTTCATCTGAGTGGTTATAGATCTTGGCTAAGAACTCACGAATGTCTGTCACAGCTTTTTGCTGCTTAAGCATTCCGTCAATCTTTTCACCCAAACCTTTAGCCGCCATACCTAAGTGCGTCTCAAGAATCTGACCTACGTTCATTCGCGACGGAACACCTAGTGGGTTCAGCACGATATCAACGGTAGTTCCGTTCTCATCGTAAGGCATATCTTCTATCGGCATTACCGCAGAGATAACACCCTTGTTACCGTGACGACCCGCCATTTTATCACCAGGCTGGATAGTACGTTTGATCGCAAGGTAAACCTTAACAATCTTCAATACGCCAGGCGCTAGGTCATCACCGGTTTGTAGTTTCTTACGCTTGTCTTCGAACTTCTCGTCAAGCTCTTTAACGCGCTCTTCAAGTGCTTCTTCAGCACGATCAAGCAACTCGCCAGACGCTTCATCCGTTGGACGAATCTTGAACCATTCTTTATTATCAAGAGCCGTTAAGTATTCAGTCGTTAGGACATCGCCTTTTGACAAACCAGGTGCAACTGCAACTGTTTTACCAGCAAGACTACGAGATAGACGCTCAAACGTCGCGATTTCAACAATTCGAAGCTCTTCGTTCAAGTCTTTACGAACTTGATCAAGCTGAGACTTTTCGATGTCTAAAGCACGTTGATCTTTTTCAACGCCGTCACGGGTAAATACCTGAACGTCGATGATAGTACCTTTAGTGCCGGTCTTAACGCGTAAAGAAGTATCTTTAACGTCAGAGGCTTTTTCACCAAAGATAGCACGTAGTAGTTTTTCTTCTGGAGTAAGCTGGGTTTCGCCCTTAGGCGTCACTTTACCCACTAAGATATCACCGGCCTGAACTTCAGCACCGATATAAACAATACCTGACTCATCAAGCTTGCTTAGCGCAGATTCACCTACGTTAGGAATATCAGCAGAAATTTCTTCTGAACCTAGCTTAGTGTCACGAGCGACACACGTAAGCTCCTGAATGTGGATCGTTGTTAAGCGATTCTCTTGTGCCACTTTTTCAGACAACAAGATGGAATCTTCGTAGTTGTAACCGTTCCAAGGCATAAACGCGATGCGCATGTTTTGACCCAAGGCTAATTCACCTAGATCAATCGATGGGCCGTCTGCCATGATGTCACCACGTACAACCGCGTCACCCTTGCGAACAAGTGGCTTTTGGTTAATACAGGTGTTCTGGTTAGAACGTGTGTATTTAGTTAGGTTGTAAATGTCCACACCCGCTTCACCAGCTGATGTTTCATCATCACTTACACGCACAACAATTCGGCTAGCATCAACAGAGTCGATAACACCACCGCGAGTCGCAACAACACACACACCCGAATCTCGAGCTACGTTCATTTCAATACCAGTACCTACTAACGGTGCTTGCGCAATTAGTGTGGGTACGGCTTGACGCTGCATGTTTGAACCCATCAAGGCTCTGTTTGCATCATCGTGCTCTAGGAACGGAATAAGCGATGCCGCCACTGAGATAACCTGCTGAGGAGATACATCCATCATGGTTACGTTTTCAGGGGCCGTTACAGAGAAGTCATTTTTATGACGCACACTTACTAGGTCTTCGGTTAGACGGCCATTTTCATCACGTGGAGCAGATGCTTGCGCTACCACTTGATCGGCTTCATCGATCGCACTAACGTAACGAACGTCGTCTGTAACAACGCCATCTACTACTGCACGGTATGGTGTTTCTAGGAATCCATAGCTGTTGGTACGGGCATAAGTTGACAACGAGTTTATCAAACCAATGTTTGGACCTTCCGGCGTTTCGATAGGACATACACGACCGTAATGGGTTGCGTGTACATCTCGCACTTCAAAGCCTGCACGTTCACGGGTAAGACCACCAGGCCCTAACGCTGAGATACGACGCTTATGCGTTACTTCAGAAAGCGGGTTGTTTTGATCCATGAACTGAGACAACTGAGACGAACCAAAGAATTCTTTGATTGCAGCAGCTACTGGCTTAGCGTTAATCAAATCTTGTGGCATTAAGCCTTCAGATTCGGCCATAGATAGGCGTTCACGTACAGCACGTTCAACACGTACTAAACCAACACGGAATTGGTTTTCGGCCATTTCGCCTACAGAACGAATACGACGGTTACCAAGGTGATCGATATCATCAACATCGCCTTGACCGTTACGGATTCCAATAAGTTCTTTAAGAACCGCGATAATGTCTGAATTATCAAGGGTACCGTTACCCAAAATTTCTTCACGACCAATACGACGGTTAAACTTCATACGACCTACACCAGAAAGATCAT
>JAPYOO010000389.1:0-1247 GCA_029938135.1 Bermanella sp.
TTTTTTAGCAACAGGTTTCTTTGCAGCTTTTTTTGAAATTGCCTTTTTAGGAGCAGCCATGTAATACCTCAGGGGTGTATGTGTGGGAGGGGGCAATTATACAAAGCAAAAAATGTTTATCTATAGGTATTGAATGTTTTTTGTCATTTAACTAACAAATAAAGGTGAATTAGCGCTCGAATTGAATTTTTAGCCAATTTTTCAGTGACTGCCAATCACTAAGATCTTTTTCGTGAGGCGAAGTGAAGTCATGAATGCCCATTCCAAATTCAGCAGCACGCACATAATGTTGTGTATCTCGAAGGCTACAAATGAACGGAATATTTAAACTGGCCAAAAATATGGCCAGTTTTTTATAACCTAATGTATTGGGTTTTACTCGATTTGCGATCACCGCGATGGGTTTAGGCTGAATACGAAAACCAGGACTGAGCAATACATTTTTAATAAAAGAGGTCGCGGCGCGAATATCGATGGCCGAAGGCACCACTGGAATTAATATCAAATCGCAGTGGCGCAAATGATCTGACAACACATTGCCACTTAAACCGGCTGGAGTATCAATCACGATATGCGTGGTATTACTGGGCACATTTAATTGATAACTGCGGGTGGTATTAACTTCACAACGACGAAAGGCCGCTACCGAATAAATACTGGGGAGTTTTTCTGATCGCACTGATAGCCACTGACTACTTGAGCCTTGTGGATCATGATCAATGAGTGCCACATGACTTCCATCTTTGGCTAAAAGAGCGGCCACATTAATAGCCACGGTGGTTTTGCCACAACCTCCCTTAGCATTCGCCACCAAAATGCGTTTGGGTTGTTCATGGCTAACAAGTCTAGTGCCCTTTGGTTTTATAGGGTCCCAAATATTACGTGTCACGAAACCTGTCCATTAATATGCCCCTATCCTTGTCCATGACCCTACCCTATGTGCGCGCCGTTACAAAACTACAACACTTAACACCACGTTTTTTTGCTAAGTCTTAACAATCCATTTTGGTTAACTGCCTATCTCAGGCTATTTTTCAGGGGTGTGCAAATTAAAAATAGTCTAAGATAGCGTTTTTACCCGTATTGGATGGATCCGTATAAATGCCGTTATTCTATAAATTAATAATCCTGGGCTTAATTGGTGCACTCGCTGCGCCCTTCATCATTAAAAAACCGGATGGCACCCCGATAATGACCCTTAAGCAATTCATGCCGGATGCCACCCGCTCTATCAATAAATTAAAAAA
>JAPYOO010000389.1:1347-2552 GCA_029938135.1 Bermanella sp.
CAATTGGATGCGGCCACTCGCTAGCCTGCACCACCGTCACTTATTAGATAACTGATAAGTGACACCATTGGCCCCCACCGCCTTGTACGTATCCTCACTAAAAGCCACATCTAAAACTTGAGTATTTTTACTGACCCAGCCGCTGCGCGGTGCCAATTTCCAGCTGCCTTCATTGAGTGCGCTCTTCACTTGCCATAAATCTACAAAGCCACTTGAGCTACCCGTTAAAAGCTGGGTGCCATCATCGTTAAAACGCGCGCTTTGAATATGGCCCTCAACTTCAGGCAGCTGTACTAATAGATCTCCGGTGGTGAGATCCCATATATTATTTTTCCCACGATAACTGGAGGCAAATCCTAATCGGCCATCTTGGCTGATGGCCACCACCTTAATTTGATTAAGCAGTTTCCAGGAAAATAACTCTTTGCCTGTTTGTAAGTTCCACACTTTTACCAGCGAGTCATCTCCGCCGGTTATAGCAATACTCATATCACCACTCATATCCACGGTTTGCACAATGCCTTCATGTTTCAGTCTCAATTTCACCCCGCCATTTTTAATATCAAACATGGCGGCCTCATAACTCTCAAGGCCTAGCAGTGCATATTGACCATCATTGCTTAGATCCATCGCTTGGATATCAGCCGGTGCTTCCCATAACCAAAAGGCCTCTCCAGTTTTAGTATTCCATAACGCAATTTTTCGATGATCGCTGGTGCTGGCAAATAAGCCGTTATCACTGATGGCGCTGACCACGATGCCCGACATTTTTCCGGCTTCATGATTCCAATTATAAAGGCGCTCAAATTTTTCAATTTGCCAGAAGCTGCCACCATGATGAATGGACCCTATCAATAGGCTCTGCCCATCACGAGAAATGCTAGCACTGTAGACACCCTTCACCGCCATTTCCCATTGTTTGTCAGGAGGTGTGGCACTTGAGCAGGCCAGCAAAGAAAAAGAGGTTAAAAATATAAGCAATAATTTCATGAGGCAACATCCTATGTTCTGCCATCAGTTTAGACGAAAATGTTCGAAGGCGGCTTATGACCAGATGTTTGTAGTTATTGGTATGAAACAAGGATGTAAGTACTTAGGGTTTGCTCTATAGATGTGGCTTATTTGGATAACGCATAATCACATGGACGTGATGTATTAGGACAACGCATAATCACATGGACGTGATGTATTAGGACAACGCAGGA
>JAPYOO010000390.1 GCA_029938135.1 Bermanella sp.
ATTTCATCTTGCTGTAGGGTATTCACTAATAATCTTGCCTTGTTAAAATCGGTAAATATATTACGCCTTTCTTTAGTTGAGAAGACTAAGTGATAGGCTCGTTTTATCTGTGATACTCGACTTTTTTTAGATTTATGTATCCTTTTTCTATGCTAATTTTTTAACTCCTTAGAGCTATCCCTGCCCGATCTTTAGGGCAACAGATCGCTCACGGGGTAAGCTCCTACAAATGCAGCCTCGGCACCTGCCCTATCTTTTAAGGCTTCCCCTGCCCCATTAACCGGTCATTACAACTGGATAATAGTTTGTGTCACTGTGTCTGAGGTCTCTATGGTTTTGGCACTGGCTTGGAAGTTTCGCTGCGCGATAATTAAACCCACCAGCTCTTCAGACAAATCAACGTTACTGTCCTCTAACGCAGACGACCTTAAATTACCAAACGTGCCGGTTCTAGGGGAGCCTATCGTGGCACCACCGGATTCAAACGATTCCCCCCAAGCGGTTGACCCTAATGGCACTAAACCTTCTGGGTTTTTAAAGGAGGCTAAAGCCACCTGCCCTAAAACCTGCGCTTGTCCATTGGTAAAACGCGCAAACATTAAACCATCGGTATCAATTTCTAGGCCGGTTAATCTTCCGGTGCTGTAACCATTTTGAGTGGCTTCGGTGACACTAAAGGAGCTTCCAAATTGCGTGGAGCCATCCAGTACAATTTGAAAATTTGAGTTACTGGCAGGCTCGGTTAGTGGCAAACCGCCCTCCAATACATTAACTGAGCTCAAGCTGCCAGTAGGCGCACCCGATTCATCTATTGGATCCCAATTGGTGACGTATAAATCACCAGTGGAGCTTTCATCAAAGGTGCCGTCTGGGTTAAAAAATAGTTCATAACGGGCAGGCATGGGTTCTAAATTCTCAGGAAAAGGCAGCGTCGAATCGGGGTCTCCAATATCATTACCATCAATCTGTACGTACATGGCCCAAATATTTTCTTCATTGGGCCGTGATGGATCCAGCGGCTCTTTTACAAAAAACTGAGTCATTATGTGGCTATTGCCCAAGCTGTCGTACAGGGTAGATGAAGTTGCATGGTTATAGGTCTCTTGATCTGTAGGGTCAAAACTATTCAAAACAAAGTCTTCAAATTCACTGGCATCCAGCGCCCCAAATATTCCGGATATTGCCGGTACGGGAGCGGTAAGTGTATAGCCCTCATTTAAAATAAACTCAATGCTGCCCCCCACCGCTGCCGCTACATCGGCGGTGATGGTGCCACCCAGTACGACGGGGCCGGCATTAGAAGAACCGGTTACAACAATGCTGTCGGTGACGGTGGGGCTGGCTATCTCGATTAAAATATCGCGGCCAACGCTGTTATTAATCGTTAAGTCACCATTTTCTTCTAAAACAGCTTCAAACCCTGTCAAGGTAGTGGTGCGGTAACCATTAATTTCTTCGGTAATCTCTTCTAGGCTAGTGGCCGTTAATATTTGGCCATTTAACGTAATGGTCATGTTATTACCGGGGTTATTATAACTGGCCAAAGGAATAGTGGCGGAACTGGATGCGGAAGCCGTAACCCCTGCCTGGCGATTATAAATAGCCGCGATGGCATTGGCTTCGGCGTTTTCTTCGGTATTGATGATTATCTCAACGCCATCTGGATCGGTTAAGGTGGCGCTTTGTGCTGGATACTCATTGTTTACGCCTTCAATACCCAAGGTTAACAAGCCATTATCGTCTTCATTAATTTGCAACAGACCATACATTTCATCGGCGGTCACATCGGCACCATTGGCAATAAAATCCGAAATACTAATTACCGACGCTTCCCCATCTTCGGTGGCAACAAACTGCATTTTATATTCGGGTGGCACCACATTAGGTATAATTTCTATGGCCTCTGCACGTACCCCCACATAAGCGTCGGTACTTAATGAACTAATTTGGCGGTTTATCGACGCGGCCACTTGCTGCACCGAGCGAAACTCTTCATCTAACGTGATAGTGGTGGTGCCTGATCGCCCTTCTAAATCTGGGGCTGGCACTGTTAGGCTAATGCGAAATGAGTTACTGCGATCAACCGTGTTTGTGCCCAAAAAAGTCGACATCGCATCAAAACCCAAACCGCTTAACGAAGTGGCTGCTGGGTCTAACGTATTGGCCGTTAACGCAACATCAAAGTTACTGCCCACATCGGTATTGGTAAAGACCAATTGTCCACCCACGGCGGCCACAGATACCCTACCCGAGACGCCGGTTGGCCCAACTAAGGGGTCTAACTCTGTTTGAATAGCCGCCGCTAAGTCATCCAGTGTGGCATAACTCGCCGGTGGAATAGTGATATCCCAAGCCGCCGATGCATCAAGCCCTAAACTATCGGTAACCTGAATTCTAAAAACATTATTGGCTAAAATATCGGGGGTACCGGCATTAATGCGGTTGGTGGTAATAAACCCTAGTGCCAGTAAGTCTGCTGAAGTGGAACCACCCGACGGGCTAATGCTAACAATAGAGCCATTGGTGGTGCCATCAAGCTGAATGGCTGC
>JAPYOO010000084.1 GCA_029938135.1 Bermanella sp.
AGTCCCGAGCGGGTGTTAAACAGTAGGCAATAGAAGAAGAGATGGTGCCGGAGCCGCACTCACATAACAACCTAAAAGCCCTTGTTAATGGGCTATTGAAGAATAACGAACCACCTTATACCCCCTTTTATACCCCCAGCGCATGATAATAATAGGCCGCGCTGAATACTTATCTTACTCAAAATAAGACTCTATAAAGACTCCATCCGTCGTGTAGAACTTTGACTCAAACTTGATATTCAAACGCATATCATCAGCTTTCTCGTAAAACATACCACCACAGCCTGGGTGTTCAAAGTCGGTGTTACATTGCCCATGATACATAAAGCCCTGAGACTTTAGACCACCACCTTCCCTAATCGGCTTATACGGCTTTACAACATGACTACCACACGTTAAGCACCGCTCCTGACCAATCCGCCCTTGGGCTAACTGAATGTACTTGGCGTGATTATTAATCTTCGTCAATCTATCACTAAGCCATTTCCGCCGTGACGGGAGTATAACGTTAAGGATGTTTGCGAAGACCGTATCTGTGTCACGACGGATGAACTCTAACTCAGGCTTGATCTTAGCGGCTGCCTCAGCCGTATCACCAAAGTCTTCGATGGCAGTGATACTCTGGCAGCCGTTACACCAACCCAGCTGCCTTTTCAGGTTAAACCGTCCTTCGGCGTCTCTATAGTAATAGCGACCCCAAGTCGCCCTTTCCGACGACTTATAGTCACATTGGGTACAGAGTATGGAATAAGATGGCATAGACATTAATCGATCCTTGATTGTATGGATTACATATATTGCAAATGTAACGCATTTGTACAATACTTGTCGAATGATAGCTAAAAAGACCACCACACTGAACCTGCGAGTTGACCCCTTAGTTAAGGACGCCGTTCGCTACGCCGCCAGCCAAGAGCACAGGAGCGTTGCAAATATGGTAGAGATGATGATTCGTCAATACTGCCGTGATGCTGGCTATCCTGTACTAGAACAAACCCCACTGTTTGACGATGAATAACAAAATGCTCAAAGGCCTCGTTGAGGCTGGTGCGGTTAAAGCTGTTAGTATTGTTGCTAACGGCTCTGTCGTGCATGCTGAGATCTTTACTCTTAGCGGTGACAAGAAAGTCATCACTACCCAAGCAGGCACCATTAAAACCTGGGGGACAATTGACTCAGCAGCCAAGTGGTTGAAGAAGCTTGGCCTAGGCACCATGAAACTTGAGGTTGGCAAGTGGGCGCCTAATCAGAAGGGGTTGTTGTTATAGCCCTGCCGTTAATACCTTTACTTGAGCACTACAACTATCAGAATAATTCCTAGAAGCATTCTTGTATCCTATTTACTAAGAATTGTCGTTAGAACGAGGATGCGTGGATGCGGATAAACAAATTACTTGTTACATTAGCCTTGTCACTGTTATTCAGCAGGCTAGGCATATGAGTCCAATAAATCCACCACCGCTGCAAAACAATACTGCGGCACTGAAGAATACCTCCTCATCACCTAACACCATAATAAGTGGCAGGGCATACCCTGCCCTGCGGGAATGGGAAAAACACTTAAAAACGCCGGACGAGATAATCGACAGAATGATCATCGCGGCTCGGAAAGAGGGTGCACCTATGTATGCAGTCAAAAAACAGACTAATGGCAGATGGTGCACACTATCCTTGAACACCCCTTACGATGTTGAAGCATTCTTCAAAATATATCACCCTCTCATGTTTGAGTTAGCCCGAAAATGATAGTTCATTTAGCATAACCCTTAAATGCAGCGATCCTTTTTCTAAGGCACTAAAGTACGTTTAACACCTGACTGGCTTTATAATGTACGTTGGAACAGATTAAGTATCCCAAGGAGTAGAATTTGGAAATGAGTGAACAGTGTTCTGGCCAGAAGCCAAAATTGTTCGCGATGGACCAGAATATGCTGGATTAATATTTTCACTGGCGATAGCGAACAATCACATCAATTATTATCTAAATGAAGTCTATATAAGCCATTTACAAGGAATTATTTATTATGTTGAATCGGAAATCAGCTGTCGTGGTATTAATTTCATTAGGAATAATGGGGTGCTCATCGCAAGAGACAAAGTGGCGCCCATATAATGGAACAACACCCGATGTCGAGATTGAATACGCCTCAGATGTTTGTGACATAGAGGGCCAACAAGCAAGTAGCGCTGCTCAAAATGGTTTTCAAGAGAAGAAGGTAGCTGCGTCAAGTTATGGAACTGCTATTTCTGGCTCTTTTGTCAACTCGCTTGATAAAGCTTTGGATGGAAGTCGGGCGTATAAAAGATCATTTAGAAGATGCATGGCGAAATATGGCTTTCAGTCATACACAGTGGAAAAGGAGACTGTGAATTAGTTTGTGTTCATTTGATGACACTCCTAGACGGGCATTATCGCCCTGTTTAGTCATGTCCGTAGAGTCGGAATAAAACCCCATTAATAGAACCTACAGTAGGTATATTGCAGCTGCAAGGAACAAAAGCATGAGCATCAAAAAGATAATTACAGGATTAATACTCTCTTCGCTACTAAGCAGTGGAATGGCAGTTGCTAATGATTGGTCCACTGGCGCTAGCGCTTACCAAGTTGGTGATTTTAAGGCTGCTATAGCGATTTGGACTCCTTTAGCCAAACAGGGAAATCTGTGGGCTCAATATGATCTGGGTTATATCTATTTGAATGGTAAAGGCGTCCCAGAAAACTATAAAGCTGCCAAAAAATGGTTCACTTTGTCAGCTGAACAGGGTTATAGCCGTGGTCAACATCAGTTAGGGCTTATGTATTTGCATGGCAAAGGCGTCCCAGAGAATCACAAAATCGCTGTGAAGTGGCTGACCTTAGCGGCTGAAAAGGGGAATGATATGGCTCAATACGCCCTGGGGTATATGCACTATCTTGGTAAAGGTGTACCACAGAACTATAAAACTGCTGCGAAGTTATATATCAAATCTGCTGAACAAGGACATGCTTTTGCTCAGTTGCATTTAGGGCATCTTTATCAACGTGGACAGGGTGTACTCACAGACTATCTAAGAGCTTATATGTGGTACAACTTAGCAAGTTATAACGAACTCCCATCTGCTAACAAATCCAAAGAACTTTTTGCTAAAAAACTAACTGCTTCTCAAATAATTACAGCGCAGGAAATGTCTAGCCGTTGTCTGGAGAGTGGCTATACAGATTGTTAGGGCTACTCATATGGATGTATTTAGTCAAAGTTTTTATTAAATAAAAGGAACATTTTGAATGGCCAGCATAAGAAATCTATTATTACTTACTCTAATAAGCCTGCCCTTTTTCGCCCATGCTTCAGCGAAAGAGTCAAAAACCATTGCAACACAGGCGAGTGAATGTGGTGCTCTGTATATGATATTGACGTCAATTCCCCCCGATGTTTTGCCAGGTGTCGGGAAAGCATTCACAGACCTTGGCCAGACAATGAGTTTTATTCACGGGGTGAATTTGACACGTTCTACTGGTTCGCCTGCATCCAATGGTGATGTATCAAATGCCAAAAGCATTAAAATGGATGAACTTGGTAACGCTTTCGATGCGTACCCAGATAGCGTCTATGAGTTGTATTACAAATGTGATCAGTGGCGGATTGAAATAGCGAAGCTATACCAGTCATATAATTTAACTTCAGAAAGTTCAAACAGCGAATTCAAAGATCTTTTCCATGCAGTTGGCATCAGGCCTAATAGCTTTGAACAAGACTTGGAAAAAGAACAAAGAGCAAGGATTTTAGTTGACCTATCATTTGATTATTGGACTAAGTCTGACCGGCTGACTCCTATGAAAATGAATGTGAGGCTGCAAGAGATTAAGATGGAAATTCTAAAGAAAGAGTCAGGTGATTAATTTCTTATCTAAACGCTGGGCGGTCTAATGGCTAATTACATGATTGATGGACACGACCTATCCAAGCTATTTGATGAGCAGTATCCAACTATAAAGTTCTCAGAAGACCCCAAAACAGATTGAAGAAGAGATAAAGCAGCGAATAGGGCCTCTAGTCAGCCGATGGGCACGGAAGTACTCACGATCACCTGAAGATGTAAATCGGTTCATCAAACGCAGCTTTAATAAGGCTAGGTCTCACATGACTATTACCGAGTTAAAACTAGTCGAAGCATTTGCGCTGGAAGCTGATGGAGACCCTTACATCCACTAGAGCCCGTATCTTAACGCTGAGGTGCCAACCGGCGGTGCCTCAGTGGGCAACAGTTGAAAGTAACATCGTCCCATCTCTAATCATCAAGGATCACCAGCTTAGATTGTAACCTCTAGTACACATAGGTAGATCAACATCAGTTCTGAGGCACTGTTGTATAGGTGACATAATATAATAAAGAATTGAGACGGATATAATTACCGCAATACAGACAATCACCAACTTAATGTAGAATGATTTATCACTCTTAATGGTCTTTATTATTTCACCACCCTTGAATAATTGAAATAAACGCATAGAAATCCCTTCTTACCGGTGATAATCAGCAGCAACTATGGGTTGTTGCTTTTATCTATCCTATCAATTACTTAAAAACTAGCATGGATAGATTAGGAACATTTCCTAATCTATAGATCCATCAAAAATACCTTTACTTGAGCACTACAACTATCAGAATAATTCCTAGAAGCATTCTTGTATCCTATTTACTAAGAATTGTCGTTAGAACGAGGATGCGTGGATGCGGATAAACAAGTTATTAGTAACCTTAGGCTTGGTCCTTTCAATGCTATTGGGCAGTGGAGTTGCAGTTGCCGACTATGACAGTGCTTACAACTCCTATACGTCAAAAGACTATAAAACTGCCTTTAAGGAGATGCTTCCCGTCGCAGAGGAGGGACATGTAGATGCTCAATATTGGGTCGCTAACATGTATAGATATGGGAAGGGCATACAAAAAGACCTATCAGCTGCAGCTCAATGGTATACCAAATCTGCCGAACAAGGCGATAGGTGGGTTCAAACTAATCTGGGGAATATGTACAACTTTGGCAGAGGTGTGCCAGAGAACGATAAGACCGCAGTGAAGTGGTACACCAAAGCGGCTGAGCAGGGGTATGCGCGGGCTCAAACTAATCTGGGGATTATGTACAGCAATGGCGAGGGTGTTCTGACAGACTATGTACGTGCCTATATGTGGTACAACATAGGTGCCTATAACGGCAATGACCTAGGTGCTGATAATAAAGAGAAGATAGTCACGAAAATGACCCCATCTCAAATTGAAAAGGCGCAGGATATGTCCAGCCGTTGCTTGGCTAGTAACTATACGGATTGTTAAGGTGATTATGTTGGATTGCGCCCAGCACGGTATTACAGTTCTTCCAGTGCATGACTCTATAATTGGTGAAGGGCATTATCGCCCTGTTTAGGTATGCCAGTAGAGTATAGGGGGGGGTAAAACCCAATCAACTAAGTATGGTAATGCGTAAGTGTTGTAATGGCAGAAACAAACATTAACTTAAAAGGAGAGATTTGAATGGATTATTTTAAGTCACAGCTCCTACTAATAATACTCATATGTGCACAGTTAGGCTCATCACCTTCATATGCTAAAACAAACATTATTTCAATTTCTTCAGGTGAAATTGTAACTGATGTTGTGCTCCCTGAATCTCTTTGTGACATATCCGATAACTACGAAGGATACTTAATATCTGAGTTCTTAACGAAGCAAAGAGAAAGCATATCTAGCTCGCCTGAGGCATTGGGTATTATTGGGAAGTGTGGAGCTTATGAAGATTTGCTGTACCCATGGGGTTATATAGCTTTTGTACGAAATTCAAAATATACAAACACTCAAGAAAAATACAATAAATACATAACTAAATATATGGCCTCTCAGCAAGATGTTCTTGGTGAATTAATTGAAAAATTAGTTGAAGATATTGAAAGGTCTGAGATTTTTGAAGATGACTACGGGATGGAACTGGATGAATTTGAAATGGGTGAATTTAAGGTTATAAAGGCTACGGACGATGCTATTCACCTGTTAACCATAATCAGTTTCGAATTGAATGGAATTGCGGGCAAGGAAGTGGGCACAATGTCTCAACAGGTAAGGGGTGATCAAGTGTTAACTATTTATTTATATGACCAACTGGAGAATATTGCCGACGCTCTGCGTAGAGTCAATAGTATGGATGAGACCTTGAAAATAACTAATATAATAAACTAATAATACTGACGTATAGTAAAAACTGGTCTCACTATCACTTTGATAAGGTACAGGAAATGTCCAGTCGTTGCTTAGAGAGTGGTTATACAGATTTTTAGCAATCACTCATTATGTAGATGTGCAGCTGTTTTTTTGAATGGATATAAGAGGTTTATATGGACTATAAGAAAGGGAGTTTAATCATAGGGATGTTGTTAGCATCTCTGTCGCCTCCTAGCCACGCCGACTGTGTTGGTTTGTACGGTAATATTAAGTGGCAAAAGCTAAGCAGCAAAGAAATACTGATGTATAGAAGTGGCAATGCTATAGCAAAGATAGAGCTTGATTACGGAACCTACATTAATAAATATTCCGATGTTGTGATTTTAGATGATTATCCTTGTTCATATTCAAGTAGCGTTTTTCTAATAGATGATAGTGTGGTAGGAGTTAGAAAGATCTACAAACTATAGCTTTAAGGCGTCATACTGGAAAGACCGGTGGCTCGGAAACTCTGTAAATAACTCTGTGTGCCTGCCTTAGTTAAACATGGCCAGATAAATGAGGGGTATAAAATGAGTTCTGTCAAAACAAAAATAATCTTATTACTGACAGCTTTTATTGCCAACAACGCTTTTGCTCTTGAAATCACAAATTACAGCGTTCGATATAGCGGGGCTGTTCACAATGTGACAGTAGCATTTGACGATTTAGGCAAGAGTGCTGTGGTTCGCTGCGTCATTAGAAAGAAAGCCATCATTAAAAATAAAGGCAAACCTGTTGGAATGGCAGAAGACGTTATTAAGGGGGTTGGGACAATAGTGATATTCATTGAAGGGGGAATAACTGAAGATACAGAAGTAGAGTGTCTGGAACTTAAGTAAAATGTTTTTATGCGTATAACTACAATAGTTACGTTCTAATTATCTGCACGCCGCTTTAGCTGCTTGGATGTTGTTATGGGTAAAGCTTAACCCATACTTTTGCTTCACTTGAACATAAAGATCAACATACTCAACACACTTTCCGTTAGCGAAAGCATAACGCGAGTTACGCAGCTTGGTTATGAACTTCAGAGGCACGTATGCGTTCTTCAATGTACGATTAACGTAAGGTACTGCTGCAACATGGTTGAAGGGATCATTTGCGAAAGCTCGCTTTTGAGAACTGTTCCAGCCCTGCCCGCCTGATAAATAGGCATCTTTTAATGCCACGACATGATCAACGTCGGTGGCGCTACCATCTATCCCCGTATACCAACCTAAAACAGACCTTGATACTGGTGATGCTGATGAGTGGAACTTCCAGTTGTCGCGGTTGTAGCTAGCTGATATAGCACTATTACTAGCTTTGGACTTGGTGCTGTGTAGATGGCAATGATATGTCCCAGCCTTGGTGTCATTGTGGCAGCCCTCAGAGTTTAGTCGTCCACCATGTGCCCATGAGTTAGTGGATGCCCCAATCAACCCTATTAAGAATATCGCAACAACTACCCCACTTCTCAACATACATATTCCTCTTTAATGTCGAAGCGCCCTGGTATAAATGTGTTTTGCCCTCGATGACAGCTTAAGGCACTTGGATGTGGTTAATTTGGAGTCTAGATAGTTAACAAGCGAGTCCACTTTATGGTTGCCAGAACATTGAGCGACTCTATACCAAACGTAAGCTTCTTCGATGTTTTTGGTTAAGCCGTCACCATCGTAATAAAGGTGGCCGCACTCTTCGGTAGATAGCGGAAATCCAAATAGGATCATTGTGCGAATATCAGAAAGGGAGACTTTAGCGTGTGTGTTCATAATACCATTCCTTGGTTGATTATCCTTTTAGTATAGGTGATATTTTCAGAATTGGCATCGGTGGGCCGTTGTCTTTGTCGTGACGAGCGTCATAATGAGAAATATTCCTAGACCTATAATGATATTGTGAGATGAGTGGGTCTACTTGCCTGGTAGCAGCCAATACCGCTGTCGATCCATCAGTACTGGCCAGTTTGTATCAGATTACTTATGCAGTGATGATGCAGTGGAAGATAGCTGGTATTAAATTGTATCTTTAGGAAAACACATTATGATTAGCGGTTTAGGTAAGCGATTCACATATCCATTCATTATCATGATTTGTTACGCTGGTATAGCAAATGCTGGATATACCTCCTCAGGTTTTCAAGACAAAGGATATATCCGTAGTGGCGAAGGAAAGAAGTGTTGGTTTAAACAGGACGAAGGAAGAAGTAGTTACTTTAGTGATGGAGGCATTTCTGGCAGTGTTGGAGTTTTAACCTTTGATGATCCTAACTGCATGTCAGCAGATAGTTCTGGTCTTGGCCATATGTTAAATAAAGATATGATTAATAAGCGAATTTCTGGTTGGTATTCACATAGTGATGCTGATTTTAAAACCAGCGAGAATGAACTGTATGGTGGCAGTGCTTTCCAAGAAAAAGGGAAATGTATGCAATCTGCTACTTACCAAATGATTGGAGTTACTATCGATTATATATTAAATAAAAAGGGTGCAATAGCTGTTGTTAATCACGGTTCTGCTGTTGGTGGCTGTGTGACAACGCGATAAATTGGCTACCACGCTTCCTCCTATATTTTTGCGCGGTAATCCCCCACAATAACTGATCTACTTGTGCTGACGGGGCTGGTCAAATTTAATTTAAGGCATACTATTATGAAAAATCTATTCATTGCTACTGCACTATCTTTGTTCGCCATCACCGCTACTGCTGGTTCAATGACAGCCAAAGCAAGAGTAGCTGACAGGTCTGGAGATGATCAAGCTTTTGCCGAGACTATCGAGCAATGTAACGATAAAGTTGGAGATTACTACAGAGCGTGGGTCTTAGCTAAAGGCAACCTATATCGTGCTGGTGGCGGTTGGGATTTCGATAATACCGAAGTTTATGATTTACCTGAGCACGACCAGCGTCCGTTCATGTACGATGAAGTAGTATACTTGAACACAAAAGCTGGGCTTAAGAAGGATTACGCTACATTTGACAATAGTGTACAGTTCTGTGATGCGTTGGCTGAGTTCATTAAATCAGACGATGAAATTACTTTTTAACATATAGTCGAAACGCTTGGGAATTCCAGTGTAGCAATCCGGGGTGAGAGAGGGAACTACACCGTTGTCCTGGTTCAACTCATCCTGGCGAAAATTACCTCGATCCACGGCGCCTCACCCCCAATTAATGTTATATTGTATTAATTTATTCATTTAGTCTAAATGGTTCATTTATGGGCGGAATTGGTTCAGGTCGCAGGTTTCAGCATCGAGGTCCTAACTTAGAGGAAGTACCTCAGCTCGACGTTCGTACGCTAAAACGCAATGGTTTGTTTGACCAAAGCACGTCGAATGGCTCGATTAAATGGACAAACTCAGGGCTTCCAGAAGCTGCCTTAGAGTACGCTTACGCGGACTCTACCCTCTGCATTACCTACGCCGTAAAGGCCCGCCATACGGCCTCTAATGTGGTCTCAGAACACATCTTTATAGACAGAGCCGCGTGCAACTATGGTGGCACAAGAACTTGGTTTTTATGCCCAAATTGCAATGCCAGAAAAGCAATCCTGTACTGCGCATCCAAACGGTTTTTATGCCGCCAATGTTATGGCTTGAACTACACCTGTCAGAATGAAGTTTATCCAGATCGGATGATCCGTAAAGCTCGAAAGTTACGCTCTAAACTCGGCGCACCCATGGACCTTAGTCAACCCATCTCTGAGCGTCCACACGGCATGTATAGGACAACGTTTGAGCGATTAATAAAGCAAGACCAAGATAATATTAAAAGTGTCGTTGGAGCATATTCCCAACGCTTAATGAGCAACCCAAAGCAGACGAGGTGATTTAATTATGACCAAAAGTAGTAGTATGGGCTCCCTTTGAGCCCAACTACCTATGGGGGAGTGGTTCGCCTTTAGGCGGAGTAATCTCCCCCTTTAGGGGCGGGTAATGTGGGTAATATTTATCCTTATAAATCAATGAGTTAAAGCACTGCCCAGATTAGCCACATTGGGTAATGTGGGTAGTGAACAGCCATTGCTTTAACTCGTTGTTTTATATATACTTTTTATATTACAAACTACCCAAACTGCCTTATCTGGATAATATGGGTAGTCTATAATGCCAACCTACCTAGCCAGTAGTTTATCGATCACAATGGAAGATGTATTATCTCCTTTCTTGGACCTAGTCAACCAGTACTCCTTTCCATCCTTTGCAAAAGCATAGCGCTTAATACCTAATGGCAACGCTTCTCTTACCCTAGCCTCCCAAGCAGTACCCTTCAAATCTCCTTGTTTTACCAACAGCCTAATTACATCAACCTGCTTGGTTCGATCATTATCGATCACAGAGCAAACACTCGACAAAGATTGTCTAACTTGGTCTTTCTGCTTCTGGGCTTTTTTGCTTGCGACGATAGCTTCTATGTCTGTCATATCGAACACTTCGTGAACGCCTACTGCGTCCCCATTACCAATATCAACCGATACTTGCTTGAACCATTTGGCGCTTTCAGGAGGCCCTGAATAGTTGCCCTTACCTATATCAAGACGGACAAGAAATCGACCTACTTCTTCGTAATCAATCGAAAGCTCCTTGGCTGTCTTTTTGGACATTCTGGACAAGGTAGTCACAACACGGCACGCGTCTTTTAATGACGAGGCACCACGACCGGCATCAGCGTTTCCTGCATGCGCTTCCGAGTCACTTCCGCCTGTTGCTTTACGAGTATGGTGTACCAGTTCAATAGCCACATTGGCCTCCTTAGCGATGTGTTTCAATACGTCTACAGCCTTCTGTATTGAATTGTTATCATTTTCATCAGATTGGTGAATCGATATGAATGGATCGATGATGAGGTAGTTCACTTTATTGGCCTTAGCTTCCGAAATGATCTTCTCAGCATTAGGGTGGTGGACCACAGTGCCATCTTTATCAACCGTGGAAGTAACGTATGGATTACCATAGCCACACGAGAGTGCAATGTTATTCAGAACGCTGTCATCTATCTCATGGTGCTTAGCTATTCCAATTAGTCGCCTTAATTGCTCTGGTTTGTCATCCTCATTATTGATGATCCAAACCTTTCCTTGGCGATGCAATGCCTCACCAGTACAGGGTTCACCAGAGGCAACCGAGAAGGCAGACAGCAAACTAAACATGGACTTGGAAACGCCCCCAGGCGCAAACATGGCAGTGATATAACCCTTCATTAATCGATGCCCTAGAACCCACTCCCTGACAGGCAAGGCCGATTCATCAATCTTCCCTACAGGCATAAACGCTAAGCTGTTAGCTTGAGACTCAGCCTCCGTACGCTGTTGCTCTTCCTTCCCTTTCTTTGCCATATCTATGACTGAGGCAAAGGTTACTGTGCCTCCATCATGGATGGTTTCAAAGGTTTCCCATTTGCCTCGGCACTCATCACTGCCATTGTAATTGGCCGCTTTCGATGACCATAAGTCCCACTTCTCAAGTCCATCACATTCGCCATTGAATTGATGATGCAGTGCCTGGCCAACGAGTATCCATTGACTGTAATCTTCTGCACTAACTTGATCCAAGTGGTTATGTATTGCCTCGTCTGACAGGTCTAATGTCGACTTCATGTGCTCAATAGACAGTACATCATTGGCTACATCAGGAAGGTAAGTGCTAGCCTGCGAACTATCACCTGTTCGCGTCCAATCGTTCGGCGCACAGCTTTTATCGAAGAAGTCGAACAGCGACTTAATTTGCTCCTCGTTAATGCTTGGCAGGCTATCCACGGGCGTAAGGACTGGGCAAGACTTAGGCCAGCGGTATTCCTCTTGAGTCTCTGGATGAATGCCGAATGCGACGAATTGCTGCCCTTTCCCAAGGATCTCTATGCAATTAGTATTATCCGACTGATCAAAGTATTTAGCGGACACTGCCTTTTTGATATTTTGCTCTGTACGGAAGACCAGTAGCGCTTTGGGAGCCTTACCGACACGCCTAAGACCTTTACCAATGTGTTCATCGCAGTACTTCACGATGGCATTGGTTACATGCTTGTCATAGCAGTCGATGTCGATCGCTATGACATCACCTGTTGTAATACCGATCGAGGCGTCAGCGGGCCAAGACTCAATGAGGTCTGGGGTTGATTTGATTCTTGACCAATTAGCTAGGGATGGTCGTTTTGTGCGCTTGGTGACAGGGATTACGTTATAGCTATTCTCGTTGAGCATAAGACCTAACTCACCCATAAATAGTTGATTATTCATGGTCGGCTCCTGCCTTGCTCTCGCATGTAGTTGCGCGTAATTTAATTCGATCTTCCAGCCAGGAATCGATCTCAGATTCCAACCAGCCACTTGCGCGTCGCCCAAGCTTTATAGGCCGAGGAAACTCTCCTTTGGATATTAATAGATGAACATAGGATCGACAAAATCCAACTCTGTCAAATACTACTGGCCAACGCTGGATATTTACATGTGATGTGGAATTAAAGTTAGCTGTTTCATGAAGGGGCTTACTTAAAGTCATTTTGACACCTTGTGGGATTGTTAAAAACACCTCTAGGTTATTTTACGACTTCAACTACGTAACCCTAACTAGGTTTAGTCCAACCCTAATTAGGGTTATGTAGTTTCGAGCATTGACCTCTTCGCTCTAGGAAAAACCTTTTCCAGATTACTTTTAGAAATGCCAGGGCATTTTATATAGGTTTCTGTTAAATGATTTATCAAAGTTGCTTGGTCAACATGTTCAGGGGGAATGTTGGACAAAGTACTTTCGCCAGATATGATTTTCAGAAGGCTGGCAATTATGTTCAGGTACGTAGTCTCCGACCTAGCGTGCAGCTTTGGTTCAAGCAATTTTCGCTGAGTCTCCGTAAGGTTCACCCTTGTACGTAGGTCTTCCAGAAGATGGTTAACGTGGTCCATCAGAAATGCCTGCACAGCAGGCTCAGAGTTGCGTGTCTTAACATGCTCAAGCAATTCGTCTTGAATTTCTCCCACTCTGAAGTACAAGTCGAATGCCTGCTCATTCGCTTTTTCCTCACTTGCCTTCAATTCAATGCGTAAGTCGTCCTTGTCGCCTCTCAAGTTCGCTATTCCTTTACCTTTGATAGTTGACACCACTATTTACTCCCGTATTCATCTTGAAACACTGCAAACTATTCCTGAACCTATGCGGACTCAATGTTCTGAAGGTAATCGCCCCACCACTTCATCATTTTGGTTCTTTCGACCAAATACTCAGCGTGCTGAGTGTAGGCGCCCCGTATCTTGTTTCGCTCCATATGGGACAACTGACGCTCAATTGCATCTGGATTGAAACCTTCCTCATTAAGAATTGAAGAGGCACTCGTGCGAAAACCGTGCGGTGTAGCTCGACTCTTGTACCCCAAACGATACATAGCATATATCATCGTATTGTCGCTGATTGGCTTAGCACGAGACCTCTCCCCTGGAAATAATAGATCATACTGCCCAGAGTATGGCTTCAGCTCCTGGATTAAGTCTATAACCTGACGCGATAGAGGGACGATATGTTCTGTGCCCATTTTCATGCGAGCTGCTGGGATACGCCAAATATTAAGATTGAAGTCGAACTCATCCCACCTAGCAAAGCGTACCTCAGCCGGTCTAACGAAAGTCAGAACTAATAAATTAAGAGCAAGCCGAGTCAGCACATGTCCATCGTAAGACCGTAGCGCTTTCATAAAACTTGGCAGCTCAGCTCTTGTTAAAGCCAGTCTATGTTTGGGTTTGCGCTGCTGAAGCACTCCAGCCAAATCATTCGTAGGATTGTATTTCAAGACGCCTGTTTGAACGGCAAATCTAAATACCGAAGAGCACCGCTGAAGAACCCGACTTGCAACGTCTAGAGCGCCTCGACTTTCTACTTTACGGACCACAGCTAGAACTTCGACTGTCTCGATCTCCGTAATTGGTAGCGTACCAAGCAAGGGGAATACATCAACCTCTAGAGAGCTCCAAACACGTATAGAGTGAGACTCAGTCCAACGACCCTTTTGATGATTCCACCAATCTAGAGACACACTTTGAAATGAGTTATCGGTATTGATATGAGCTACGCGCTTCTTCTTCCTTTTTACAGCGCTCGGGTCATATCCTTCGAGTAAATGTCTTTTTGCCTCATCTCGCTTAAGGCGAGCCTCTGCTAATGACACCATTGGGTACTGGCTTAAAGCCAGCAGCTTCTCTTTACCCGCATAGCGATACTTCAAACGCCAATATTTAGACCCATTATTATGGACCAATAAGTAGAGTCCGCCGCTATCTGCTAGCTTATAGGGTTTATCTAGTGGTTTTGAACTGTTGATTTTAGTAACGGTTAAAGTCATATTCAGGGGGTATAAAAAACTTATAAGTTATTCTATACCCCCAATATACCCCCAAACATTATAGGATATCAATAGACGTCATGAGACACTACTGGAACAAGAATTCGCTACAGACCAATAGATATAGGGAGTTATTAGACGTTAATGGATGTTGGGAGAGAAGGAAGTGGTGCCCGGAGCCGGAATCGAACCGGCACGACCGTTAAGTCGCAAGATTTTAA
>JAPYOO010000391.1 GCA_029938135.1 Bermanella sp.
AAAATCAAACGACGGTCACCACCGGCTATACCACCACCGTGGCATTAATCACGGTGGCGCAAACCTTATTGGATAAAAGCGGCGGCTACCTGACTAATGATGTTATTCCTCCGGGGGTATGGCTAGATAATATTCCTAGTTGGGAATTTGGGGTGTTGGTACAAGTACGCGATTTAAGTCGTGCCTTGCGCAAGGATTTTAGCCGCAGTCAGAGCCAAAGTACCGAAGACTTAGACTTATCTATTGCCGAGCCGCAGTTTCATTTTGACAGTAACTCGTGGGCGCTTCCTGATACTGAAGGAGAGTATGCTCGCGGCATTGAAAAGTTAAACGCCTATGCCGATCGTTTAGCCGACAACGCCAGTAAACAATCACAGTTCTATGCCCGCAGCGATAACCTGCGCCAGTGGTTAAAGGATGTGGAAACCCGTTTAGGTTCTTTGTCACAACGACTCAGCGCCAGTGTGGGCCAAAAGCGTTTGAATATAGATTTGGCCGGTGATGCAGCGGCTCAGCAAAGTACGCCTAATGAAAGCGAGTTTGAAGTGAAAACCCCTTGGTTAGAAATAGATAATAATTTTTATGAAGCCCGTGGTATGGCTTGGGCATTGATTCACTTTCTAAAGGCGATGGAAGTCGACTTTGCCGATGTATTGCATAAGAAAAATGCGTTAGTAAGTGTGAAGCAAATCGTTCGAGAACTGGAGGCCACTCAACAAAGTGTATGGGCCCCTATTATATTAAATGGTGATGGCTTTGGCATGACCGCTAATCACTCTTTGGTTATGGCATCCTACATTGCACGAGCCAATGCCGGCATTATTGACTTACGCGAGTTATTGTCTCAAGGCTAGTGAACAAAGCTTGCTTAGAGCATATCAATGAAGGCGTGCAGGCGCCTCCATCCTCAACTCCCACCGTCAATTAATTTGTAAGACATTACCCTTTCCTGAACCACATCAATAATTCTCTTCTACACTCAGTTTAAGCCTATAAAACTGAGCGAGAGGGATGTATGGATACATCGGAATATCAGGAGTTTGTAAGCGATTTAGAAAGTCGCCTGCAAATACTACAAAAGAACTACATTGCCCAGCAAGATGACAATGCACAGCTGGTGGGGCCCTTATTGGCGATTACGATGTTAGTGAAAAGTGAATTGTTACCGTTTGCCCGCGATAGATACTTAACCTTAATAGACGGCCCGCAATGGAAAGTGGCAGAGGACCATGTATTGGATCTAAAGGACGAAGTAGAGTTTATGCTGGCGGGTCCGGTGGTTTATCATAACCGCCGAGTGAGTTAACGCTTAAAAGAGAAATAACAGGCTACGCAGTAGCCTGTTATTATTTTATTGTAATAGTCGCTACTTACTTAACCTAGCTCAGCTCTTGCCACAATTTCCTTCATAATTTCATTGGTGCCCGCATAGATTTTTTGCACGCGGCTGTCAGCCCAAGCACGGGCAATGGGGTATTCGGTCATATATCCGTAGCCACCATGCAACTGCACACATTCATCCATCACCTTGCATTGTAAATCAGTGGTGATTTGCTTCAAACCCGCAGCCGTTGGGATAGTGAGTTTTTTATCTAGATGCAGCTCTAAACAGCGATCAGTATAAACACGCAAAGCATTGGTTTCAGTAATAATCTCAGCCATTTTAAAACGTGTATTTTGAAACTTACTAATGGATTTTCCAAACGCTTTACGTTCCTTTATGTAATCCTTAGTCCAGTCGATGGCCGCCTCACAAGCGGCAATGGCCGTAAGTGCAACTAACAAGCGTTCTTGCGGCAATTCTTGCATGAGCGCCATAAATCCGGTTCCTTCTTTTCCACCCATAAGGTTTTCAACCGGAACTTTCACATCAGCGAAAAACAGTTCAGAAGTATCCTGTGCTTTCATGCCGACCTTATCTAGGTTACTGCCTTTGGAAAATCCCTCCATGCCGTCTTCAATCAAGAATAAACTAATTCCGGCCGCACCTTTTGACGGGTCAGTTTTGGCCACCACTATGACCAAGTCTGCCATTTGGCCATTGGTAATAAAGGTTTTTGAGCCATTTAATACATAGTGGTCGCCATTTTTTATGGCAGTGGTTTTTATGTTTTGCAAATCTGAACCCGTACCGGGCTCGGTCATGGCAATGGCGCTAATCATTTCGGCGCTGATTAATTTTGGAATATACTTTTGTTTCTGCTCTTCTGTGCCCCAGTTTAAAATGTAAGGCATGACGATGTCACTGTGTAGTGGCCAGCCGATGCCTGAACAACCGGCGCGAGCGATTTCTTCCATTACCACTGTACTGTAGCGGAAATCACAACCCAGACCGCCATAAGCTTCTGGTGCAGTGGGGCATAAAAAACCCATGGCGCCGGCTTTTGTCCACAATTCGCGGCTCACTTGGCCGTCTTTTTCCCACTGTGCATGAAAGGGGATGGCTTCTTTTTCTAAAAATTTACGGCAAGTGTCGCGAAAACCTTCAAGGTCACTGTCAAAAAGAGTACGTGGAATCATGT
>JAPYOO010000392.1 GCA_029938135.1 Bermanella sp.
TCAAAAGCCCTTTATGTGTATTTCTTGAGCTTGAAGCCACTCCATTCGGCCTAGGCCTTGTATTAATCCTACATTCAAATCGCCCCACCATACTGCCAGCCCCTTTATAACCAAATTTAATTTATGAGTATGGAGTTATGGCGTCACCGTCTATGAAATGGACCTAGGGGCCCTAGTGTCCAGCTATAATAAAAAGATGAACGACTCGCAACGCCCTTTTATGCTTAGGAAAAAACAAACAGTTTTACTATGCATCATGTTATTTGCCAATTGCGCACTCGCCGCTCAAAGTGATGACCTGTTTTCCATGTCTCTTAAAGAATTACTTCAAGTTAAAGTAACAGGCTCAACACTGTCTCAAGAAAATCTACTTACCGTCCCTGCAGCAGTTACCGTTTTCACCCATAAAGAAATCAACCGCATGGGGCTAGACTATCTTGATGAACTCGCCAATCTAGTGCCGGGCTTTCAATCCTACCGCTCTGCCCAGAGCCCACTAGAGAACCCCATATCCTCGCGAGGCCGCTTAAATAGTCTAGAAGCACCTGAATTATTAGTTATGGTGGATGGGCAAAGAGTCGATGGCCCAAGATCAAATGGCACCACCGTCGCCTATCCGAAATATGCATTATCGTATATTGAGCGAGTGGAATTCATTCGAGGTCCAGGTTCAGCCGTCTATGGATCAAACGCCATGATGGGGGTAATTAATATCATTACGCGATTAAATGTAAACGAAGTGAGTATAGCTGCAGGCAGCTTCAACCGTAAAAAACTAAACATCCAAGCGGCAAGTGATCTCGGCCCGGTTCACGTGGAGCTCTTTGGTCAAACTGATATTGATAATGGGGATGACTATCGTCTGCCAGATACCTTTAGTTCAGACGATATAAATACCGACGACCCAAGGGAAATGAATGACATCACCGTTAAAGCCAGCTGGAACAATTCATCCATAAATATTCAACACCATCGCTTTGTGGTTGAAAATTTTTATGAACTCGCTGGCATTTCCAATGGCGCCAACCGTCGAGAAGGCAGCTTGGACGCCATTGCGTTAAAGCAAAACTTTAACTGGCTTAATATTGAATCTTGGATACAGCTCGAGCATAAAGAGAGCAATGTGACTTTATCGGGGCAATTAACCCCAGAAGGATTTTTAGCCTCTTTAAGCACACCTACAAGTAACGATGCTTCATTTGTGAAGGCAAAATTTCATAACTACAGCGAAAGTCGTGTGCATTGGCATAACACCCTTAGCATTAATGACAAAAGTGACATGCAATTTGGCATTGAAATCAGACATGTCAACGCACCGCAAACCATCGCAAGCAATAACTTTGACATAGGTGATTTAGCAGCAGGGAATTTCCCCATCGCCTATTACGGTGAATTACTGCCCACCACCCAAGTACAAGAAAAATCAAAGCGCGATATTTCGGGGCAGTATCTACAGTTTCAACATGCAATATTTCCAATGACAGGCATTACTCTAGGTGTACGCCACGATGACTTTAACGAACTAGGCTCTCATGTGACCCCTAGGCTCGGTGTAGTACAAAATTTAAATAATCAGCACTCTATTAAACTCTTATACGGCGAGGCATTTCGGGTACCTTCAGAATCAGAATTGCATTTATCAAATAACCCCGTTCTATTAGGCAACCCGGACCTAAAACCGGAGATCGTTAAAACATGGGATTTAATCTGGGTAAGCCAACTAAAAGAAACCGCATTTTCATTAGGTTACTTTGAAAATCACTTTACAGACGCCATAGCAGAAGCGCCCACCAATCTAGGTATTCCACAATTTCAAAATACAAAACAAGACCCCGCCAAAGGGTTTGAGTTTGAGCTGTCTCACCAGTTTTCATGGAAATGGCTTATCAGAGCAACCTATACCAATATTATTGAATCCCCTGATGAATCATTCCGCCAAGCCACTGAACTTGGCTCTATCATCGCAAACTACCAGTATGAAAAATGGAATGGGAGCATTATAGGCGCCTGGCATGGTGAGCGAGAACTGGTCGCCCTTGATAGCAATGGGCATCGTAAAGCGCTATCAGACAATACAATAGTGAACGCTAAAATTGGCTATCGCTATAACCCTGACTGGGAGGGATCATTTCATGCAAAAAATATTTTCAATAAGGATGACTACGCGCCAGCCCTCGGTGCAGCATTAACCGAGGGCATTGCCAATAGAGGGCGAGAGTTACTTTTCACTGTTAAGTGGACATTTTAAATCTGCTCCTTCTATTTTTTCAAAGTGACATATTCACTACCTCACATCAACCCTGAGCAACCCTTTATGAACCCATTAACATAGGCGCATACTTGACATATGTAGGCTGAGGTAAAAGCACGAGTATTTTCAAGACAATAAAAATAGCCCGCACTTAAGACCTTGAGTGGCTTAGTGGGAATCACACGCTTACCCCACCGCCTCAAATTTAAACCACTTCACATGCATACAGCACTTTGAAAACGGGGCTAGGAAAGGCAACACAAACAGCAGA
>JAPYOO010000085.1 GCA_029938135.1 Bermanella sp.
TTAAAAGGATAAAATGTCATTAGGAGAGCACTACAATACAAAGACAGCTGGTAAATAAGATTTTAAAAGTATTTAAATCAAGAATCTTTCATGCATCCTTAGGCAGAGAAATATAAAAGTGCGCGCCGTTATCCTTATTATTAGCGGCCTCACAGCGAATACTCCCCCCAAATTGATTGGTAATTACGTTATAAATAATATGCAGGCCAAGACCTGTATGTTCTCCCATATTAGTTGTAAAAAATGGGTCGAAGACCTTTTTTCTATTTTCCTCTTTTATGCCAATGCCATCATCATGATATTCAATGAGAATATTATTGGCTTCACTGTATTTAGACTCGCTTACCGATACGGAAATATTACCACCCTGTTTATTAACAAAACCATGAGTAACAGAATTGCTAATTAGATTACTTATTATTAATGCTAACGCCACCGGGTAACTCTTCATTTCTATGCCTTTATGGCACCCCACCGAAACCGTATGATGGTCTTTTTGTAATCTTTCAGAAAAACTGGCGACTATATCCTGTAAAAAGGTTTCCACTTTGAAACTCGTCTTTTTCTCATCAGATTGCCCTACATCGGTTGACTTAAAACGCTCCACTAACTTGCAGGCGCGTGCAATGTTTACTAATATCATATCTGTTGTTTCAGCACTGAGTTTAAGAAATTCTTCAAATTCTGTTTTGGTCATGGAATCTGTCTGGTATTTTTTAGTTATGGTCTCGATATTATCTTTAAGAAATGTACTGCTGGTTAGACCAATTCCCAAAGGCGTATTTATCTCATGGGCCACTCCCGCAACCACCCTGCCCAGTGCGGCTATTTTCTTAGCTTCCGTTAATTGATCTATTGTTTCGTGTAATTCCCGAGTGCGCTCAAAAACCTTTTCTTCCAGGTGAGTATACAGGTGCGCATTCACCACAGAGATGGCCGCTTGTGAGGCTAAAATTTCTAACACCTCTTGGTGCTGCTGGGTAAAAGCATTGGTGGTGAGATTATTTTCCAAATACAACACACCCACTAAATCACCCTGATTAAGAATGGGCATACACATCAACGATTTTAATTGTTGGCTAATCACATATGGGTCTTGAGTGAAATTACCCGTAGTGGCTGCATTAGCCAGTACTTCCCTACATTTACTGCGCGCCACAAACCGTACAACCGATTCAGCCAAGGTTGCACTGTCTGGAACTTGGGCCTGCTCCGACATAAGATTCATATGCTTATTATCTTGTTGACAGTTCATTTCACCATATACCAGTAACTCGCCGTCTTCCTCAAGCAGCAAGACGGCTTTTTCTGCACCCGCTATTTGAATCAGTTGCTTTAATAATGCCTCTACCAAAAGATGAATTTTCACTTCACTTGAAATAATTTGTGAGCCACGCGTAAGGCTCTTTAATTCAAGTTGTTTATGATTATTTACAGTTAACGACATACTGGAAGATACAGGGTCAACCTCCCCTACAAAGGCTAAATCCGGATATAAACCATTAATACGCTCCACCTGTAAATTACTCCCCCAGCGTTTGTAAAGTTTTCTCGCTTGGGCCGCATACAATAAGGCTGATTGTTTTCGCTTCGCACACAAGTGAAAATCCGCTAGGCGCTCATTAGCCAAGGCCTCATTAAATAAGCTGCTTTCCTCAGATAACTGGATAGATTTCTCATAGTAATCCAGTGTTTTTTTATGTTTGTTTTTACTGCGATATAGCTCGGCTTTTAGCAATGTATATTGAGCTGCATAATTATCTGGCCGATTTATCATGTACAGCCACAAATAGAAAAAATTTAAACGAAAATATAAACCAAACCTAATTCTTTGCCACAGACTTAACTTTGTTTTATCCAGTGCTAGGTACGACAACGAATAAAAGAAACGATGAATTGCGTCCAAGCAAATACCAAAGGTATTCAGTACTATCATAAATAACCCGCTACCTTCTACTACACAGTGTTCATAATCTCCCTGAAGATAGCTATCCAGTTGTTTCAACACATGGTAATAGGCTTGAAAGGTAACATTTTGTTGTTGGCTTATGGTGCTAATATGTCGCTTTTCATCGAAGATCTCTCTATCTGCATCTAGCTCATCCATTTCTTTGGATCCGCTTGACGCCTGAAAATATTCGATAAAATGCATTATATATTTTTGATTGGCTATGACTTGTTGATCACCATTTTTAACATGGAAGTTTAACCACTGAATATTTTCTTTATGGACCTGAGATAAATTATCTCGTCCAAAAAACAAAGATTGCGCCCGAGTGAATACCACACAATAGTCGGCCCATTGTAAAACGCCTAATTCAGAGTTTAGACTTCGCGCTTCTTCCATCATTTTTTTATAATTATTTATAGGTTCAGTCCAGGGAGCTGCAAAGCTACTAAGAAGCATCATATTACGCCCTTTAATCAGCTTGTTTGGATATAATTCCTCTAAGGCTAAACTTAAGTCATAGTATTTTCGCCCACTCTTAATACGCTTTAATATTCCAGTTTCAACCAATCCCGTCATTGCATAACCAAACGATGAATATATATTATTTCCATATTTCAAGCTTAAGTTGGCCATGCGCAAAGAGATGAACCCCATTAGGTCGCCATTAACCATGTAACAGGATGGCACCATATTGGCAATAATAGCCATCATGGAAAGACGCTTCTTATCGGTTGTCTTAGGTAATCTGTACAATGTGTCTGTACTGCGTAATCTTTGCCTAAGTTTCAATGCCATATATTCAACCATAACCGCAACCTTACCCGGATTGGCTGGTAACGATAAACCGTATTCATTCAGTTTTTTTAAAGCAAACGCAATGCCTTCATCATGACGACTATTTGCAAATAATAAATCCTGATACAACTGCACCACAGGCGTAATTTTTATTTGCTCTTTTTCATGTAACATACACAACTTGATAGTATTTTCAGACAGTTCAAACCGCGCCGTAGTGTATGCTGTTTGTGCTAGGGAAAAGTGTAAACCAAAAGCAAAATCCGGCTGTTGTTGCCAAATAGACTCATTCAGATAGTTTTTTCCTTTCTGAAAGAATTCCACCGCAGGCTCAAAAGCCGATGATTGTATTGCCTTCAAGCCCGCTCGATAATTATAACGAGCCAGTTCAATTTTTTTCTCAATATCCAAGACTGCTATACTGGAATAATTAAGGTGCTCAACTATGGAAAAAATTTCGGTGTCTATGGCCGCCTCATCTAATGTTGTCAGCATATATTTAGCGATCAGAGCATGACGTTGAGTTCGATCCTCTTTAGACCATAAGGCATAACTGGATTCATGTATTTTATCGTGTGTAAACTTTAGGCGCTTGCCCAGCTCCCTTAATAGACCATCTTGGATAGCTGGCAATAATGATTGATAGGTAGTATCTATGTCTTTCCCTAACCCTAATGCAGCCATGCTCAACTTAAACTCTGCCCCCAATATGGCGCACATATTTAAAGCACTTTGGGTGGCCGCAGAATATGTTCTTAGTTTCCGCGTCATTAATTCCACCACATCACCGCTTAAACTTGCCTGCCTAATACAATCAATATCCCATTGCCAGCCAGTTTTTTCGGTATACAAAATGAGTTCGTTTTGGTGTAGTGAGGTAAAAAGTTGTGTTAGGTAAAATGGGTTCCCTTGAGTTTTAAGCATGAGTTCCATGGCCAGTGGTTCAATTTGGCTGAGGTCTTTATGCAATGTGTCACACACCAGTTGCTGTGTATCTAATAGGTTAATGGGTTGTAAAGATATTTCTTGCGGGTTCAGGCCTTCTTCCTTGTTGTTGTGCATAAGTACGTTAAAAGGGTGATGGCTATCTACTTCATTATCTCGGTAAGCCATAATCAACATCATATGCGGAATTCGACTACGCAACAGGTGATCGATAAAATTAAGGCTGGCAAGATCAGCCCACTGAAGATCGTCAAGAAACAAAATGAATGGGTGTGATTCAGTAGAAAAGGCTTGTATAAATGCAGTACAAATACCATTAAAGCGAGTCCGTGCTTCTACCGCATTTAATTTAAGCAAAGTATCTTGTTTACCAATAAGGCTCTGTAGAACCGGCAATACTTCAATCAGGCACTGCCCCTCTCCCTTGAACTCTTTTAGCAATGTGTTGGTCCAGTCATCTATTTGGAATTTAGGGTTCGCTAATATTTGCCGAACCATATTTTCAAAGGCTTGTAAAATGGCGCTATGGGGCTTGGCTTTTTTAAATTTGTCGTATTTTCCTGTGGCATACAAACCCCGTTTAGACACCATTGGTTTTTGTATTTCATTGATAAGTGCCGATTTTCCCACCCCAGAATATCCCCCTACAATGATAGCTTCGAAACTACCAGCCGCACTGTTTTCAAAGGTGTTTAATAGTTGTTGAATCTCACGACTGCGGCCGTATAATTTTTCAGGAATCTGAAACAGGCGGCGATAATCCAGCCTACCTATTTCAAAGTTATCTGAAATATTACCGGTACTTTCCAGCTGCTCAAGACAGACCTTAATATCCGCATTTAATCCAGTAGCACTTTGATAACGATGTTCGGCTTCTTTGCATAGTAGTTTTAGAACAATGTTAGAAATCGCCACTGGGATGGCGTTGTTCAATTCGTGAGGCGGCCTAGGTTGCTGGGCTATGTGCGCGTGTATAAGCTCTAGTATGTCGCTAGACTGAAAAGGCGGGTAACCTGTAAGCAATTCATAAAAAACAATACCTAATGAATATAAGTCGCTGCGTCGATCCATACTACGATTCATGCGCCCGGTTTGTTCCGGTGACATATATAACAAATTCGCTAATTGAATTAACTCAGTGTCTTGGCAAAAAACTCGTGAAATGCCAAAGTCTATAATTTTCACCTCTTGCGTACGACTTATAAAAGCAATATTACTTGTTGTTATTTCTTGATGTATAATTTTTTTACTGTGTATTTCTTCTAACCCTATACTCACTTGATCAATAATATTAAGTACCTGAGGAATTGAAAAGGTTTGTTTATCTGTTAACAATGACTTTAATGATTCACCCGAAAAACATTCATAAATTACTGCCACTCCTTCCTCTGTAAAGACCAAGTTATCGACGCCGACTAGGTATGGCGAGTGAGTTTCATGTAAACAGGTGAAGGTGTTTTTTATATAAGGAAGATTGGTATAGTTTGAAGTGTCTGTTTGATAATATTTTATTATAACAGGGCTATTATCACTTTTGCGTACTGCCTTAAACACTAGCTTATTATTACTATGTTGTAGCTTTTCCTTTATTTCATATCCGTCGAACGAATGCATGGTTTCGAGCCTGAGGGTATATTAAAATCTAAGTAAGGCTTTACCTAGAAAAGGCCAGAACAACATCCCTATTTACAGGAATATCATTTAAGCTGGAACAAACCTTAGTTACGGCATCACATTCCCTCCATACATAGATGTTTTAACACTAATGTACATTGGTAAAGACATGATCCTTCATATTCACTCAACGGGTAATTAATTATGAGTAAGTAACTATATTGTAGACATTTTTCACATGTTAGCCGCTATTAACGTAATTAGAGCAAACTCTACCCTGGCCCAGAGTCGCTATAGATAGGTTTCGCTTGGCATATATTCAGTTTAGTTATTTATCCACATGTTTTTATATGTAACCATTGATTATGGGGACCCAGTTAGTTCCAACGACAATGATCACCGTATTGTTATGCCTGTAAATTCAACCCCGAGTTAAAATGCAGTGCTTATTGAAACTCTCTAACCATCTAACACACTGCTGCTAACAGTCCTTTCACGACTAAATGTCGGCTATCATTATGCACTTACCGGAACACGACTTCCGCTTTTCATCTTGCCACATTGTAATCGTTACTCGCCCAGCACCTTTTATATAAGCGCACCTCCCTTCCACACCCGTCACTATCACTACTCACGACGCTTTAACCCAAGCTCTTTAAATAAACATACGCTTGGGCCCTTTATTTGCAATACCCGTTCTATTGCCATCCATGTAAGCGGATGCCCATTCATTTTCACCAGGTACGAAGCCCATGAAGTTGCTTGTTGTCGCCCTATTAACACATCGATTAAATATTAAGCCTGTAGTTAACCTGCGCATTGTTATCTGCCTGCTGAGCCTTATTTCTTTCATGCCTTTTATGGCACAGGCATCGGTATGCAGCTCAGGCTGGAAAATAACGGGTTATTATTCTCCAGTTGAATCTGATTTTTCTAAGGAAATAAATGCCAGCGTATTGGTTAAAGACTTAGGGGTAAGGCAGTTTAATCAACACTTTGTGGCGGATGTAAAAATGAACGGTTGGGGGCGCACTCGCTTTGGTTGGTACTTAGGGTATTTTGGCAAGCAATGGCATAAAAGTCCTAATCCTCTTGATGCCCAAGGCAAACACTTACAATTAGGCGCCGTGGCCATTGATAAAAACCTACTAAAGATGGGTAATAAAATTACCATTCCCAAAGTAAATGACATTGTTGGGGTGGCGCAGTTTGTTGCTCGTGATACCGGCAGTGCCATTAAGAAAAAACACATTGATGTATATACGGGTGAGGGAAAGTTAGCCCGTAAAGTCTCGTGGCAAGTAACCGGCCAACAACAAGTGTGCATTGCCTCTATTTAAAATACTTGTAAAAAACTTAAAGCCCGTACCATATTTATTATGGTACGGACTTTAACTGGTTTTATTATTTCCTATTTATTAAGTACGGGCTCGGCTAATTAAAAAGCCAAATAGTTTTACCGGCCAAGAACGTGGAATAAGGCGGTTTTCCCAAGCATAAAACTTATTAATTAAACCCGGTACCACCGTGGCTTTTTTACCCAAAGCTTTTAAGCCCACCTTAGCCACCACTTGAGGGACATGTTTGGTGATGGGGATTTTTTTAAAATTCACCGCCATATTTTGTGTCATACCGGTGTCGGTCAAACCGGGTGACAAAACGGTCACATCTATGCCCAACGGTTTAAGCTCTACATTTAGCGCTTCACCCAGTGACAATATGTACGCTTTACAGGCCGAATAATTACTTACAAACGGTACACCTTGGTAAGCAAACAAGCTAGACGTTAGTAAAATCCCACCACCACCGCGCTGCTTAAAACGCTGAGAAAAAACATGGCTTAAAATCATGGGGCTAGTGGTATTCAGTGACAACATTTTATACTCGGCATCTAGGTCGTTTTCTATAAACGGGCCATTATTTTCAATACCGGCATTGGGTATTAGTAAACCTATATCCAGTTCTTTTGTTTTTTCATTAATTACATGATTGGCTTTAGGGTCCGATAGATCCGCCGAAATCGTTTTAACCTCAATGGCATATTTAGTTTGCAGCTCTTTTTGCAAGGCATCTAGGTTGTCTTGATTTCGCGCCACCGCCACTATGTTTAAGCCTTGTTGGGCCACTTGTTCACTAATGGCTTTGCCAATGCCAGTGGACGCGCCCGTAATAAGTGCCCAAGGTCCGTATTTTTTCTTGAAGTTTTTCATGTTGCATCCTTTAGTTTTAAGCTGTTAATGAGTGTGTTTTAGGTTAATAAATTGTTGCGCAATACGCCCTAAGTAGGTGTCTTTTGCGGCTATAAATTCGGTTAACAACAGTGGGTAAGCTGGGTTTACGGCCTTACTTACACTGGGTCTTAATAAAACCTGCTGTTGCCAATGATCAATACGCGGCTGTGATTTAAATAACGCCCTACCTAATAAGGCTTCGAAGACCTGGGTATAACGAAACACAGGGGCAAAGGCGGCATCAGTAAGTGAAAATTGCTCGCCGCTAAAATAATTGTCACCCTCTAAGGTTTGCTCTATGCGTGAGAATTTTTCCTTTAGTTGCTTTTGTGCCTGCATAAAATTTTGCTCGTTGGCTGCGCTGTACAATTGGCCAATATTACTTAAGGTGGCCGAGGCAAATTCTATCCAAGCCCGTTGCTTGGCTTTTTCTAGAGGCTGCTCACTTAACATGTGCGCGTCATATACGTCGTTTAGGTATTCACTGATCACTGACGATTCAAAAATAACCGTTTCGTCATCCACCACTAATACCGGCACCTTGCCTGTTGGCGATAAGGTTTTAAACCAGTCTGGTTTATTGGCCAAGTCAATATTAATGCGTTTATACGCAATGCCATTCTCTTCTAATACACTGACCGCACGCTGAACATAGGGGCACAATTTATGGCTGATCAGCGTGAGTTGATTGGGCTTAGTGTTATTAGTGGGGTTAGACATATGAGCACCTGTTTTGCTGTTTGCTTAAGATGCATACATAGTACGCTGTGTTATATTTAGTGAAAATAATCGTTTTTAGGCACCTGCTGTGCAAAAATGCACAAAGACTTCACAAAAGAGGCGTATTTAAAAATACCGTCATTACGCCCGTACAGCGTAAATAAGGAGTGAACATGAATTGGGATGATTTAAGAATCTTTTTAGCGCTGTCTAGAGCCGGTACTTTATCGGCGGCGGGATTGGTTCTTGGAGTGAAACACTCCACTATCTCTAGGCGTATTAATGCATTTGAAGAGACCTTAGGCACCCGTCTTTTTGAACGGCTAAGTGAAGGGTATGTGATGACCCAGGCTGGCGAAAATTTATTTGAACACGCGGTGATTATGGAAGAGCAGGCTCAGGCGGTTAACCGTAAAGTCTTTGGTCTTGATGCACAGCTTAAAGGCACCTTAAATGTCACTTCCCCTAACGATGTACTGTCTCGTTTAGTGGTGCCTCACATTGGGCTATTTAAGCGCATATATCCGGCCATTGATTTACAACTTATTAGTACCGCCGGTTTAGTGGACATGGCGGCTCGCCAAGCAGACATTGCGCTGCGCATTACCGACAAACCCGCCGACTATTTAATTGGCAAAAAAGTACTGCCCTTACGCCACGGCATTTATGCCAGCCGTGAATACCTGGCCAAGCATTCAAGACAACAGCAGGTTATTTTGTGGCGCAGCGAAACCCAAAATCCTGAATGGATGCAGGATCACTTTCCGAAGGCCCACATTAATATGCGGGTGGACGATGCCAGCACAATGTTAGCCTGCGCGCAAAATCATATGGGATTGGCGCGCTTAGCCTGCTTTATGGGAGACAATGTCGAGGGACTTATGCGCGTAGATTTAGCGCTTACCCCTTCAACATGGGGCATATGGGTATTAAGCCATGTGGATTTACGCAGTACCGCACGGGTGCGCGCGGGCCGTGAATTCTTGGTGGACATCATAGAGCAGCAAAGAGACTTAATTGAAGGGTTAAACTCTAATTATTGGCCAGCTTAATACCATGGCTGGCTAAGTAACACCCGAAGCCAGTGTGCCAATTCTGTGGCGTATTTATTCTAAACTTGAGGTTTCGTCTATACTACCCACAGGAGGAAATACTATGCGTCCCTGTTGCGATTTATCATTTTTATTAGTACTTGCATCACCCATATTCGCATTATGCTTAATGATGCCACTGACCTCTCATAGTCAAGAGTTAAGTATGGATGAGCTGTTTGCCATGTCTTTGGATGAGTTGGTGAATATCTCTGTGGTGACGGTTTCTAAACGCAGCGAGTTATTGACCGATGCCCCGGGTATTGTCACGGTTATCACCGCCGCCCATATAAAAACCTACGGCGCACGTAATATTAAAGACGTATTGCTGCGTATTCCCAATTTTTACATGTTTGACTCCAGTACCTTTAACGCCACCGGCTCAAGCCTGCGGGCCGGGGCCACTCAACATCTTAATAATCACATACTGTACCTAATTAATGGCCGCCCATTACGGGAGTCACAAAATGGCGGCCTACATACCGACATTAATCTGTTGTTTCCGATTGAGGCCATCGAGCGCATAGAAGTCATTCGCGGCCCAGGCTCAGTGTTGTATGGCAGCAACGCGTTTAACGGCACCATTAATTTCATCACTAAGTCCGCTGATAAAAAATTACAAGCATCCGTTAACAACCGCACCGGCAGCCATGGTTATGGCATGAACAGCGTAGCCATTGGCAGCCATTTTTCTAATAGCGGCCAGGTTATGTTGCGGGTGAACACTTTAGATGAAGACGGTGCCCGTATTACCGGCATTGACGATCAAAGTACCTCGGGCGCCATGAACCTTGCTAGAAAAGGCCAGATGGCCATGTTAACTGGCACCTTCAAAGGGTTCTCATTGCAAAGTATAGTGAGTGAAATTACTCTTCCCTCCATCAGCGGGCCATTTCGCTGGACCGGTTTATCACAGTTTGAAGTTAAACGGGAGTTTTTAGATGTGAGTTATCAATATGATCTTAACCCACAGTGGCAAGCTGCGTTGCATTATACCCTTAACCAACATGAGCGCTTTATTACCGGCCCCAGAGACTCGGAGTTTTTCAGCGATGGTTATCTTTATGAAGCCGTTATCAATGGAGAAATTAACGATGACATACAATTATTACTGGGCGCGGTGGTTGACCACATTCAAGGGGACTTAGGAGAAACACGGGGCGGTAAATATAAAACCCAACACCAAAACATGTATGCTCAGCTGGATTATCAATTAAATGAAGCCACTAAAATCAGTGCCGGTTTGCAATGGAATCGGCCCGAGGATCAAGCCAGCGATACCTCCCCAAGACTTGCATTAATTCACCGCTTTAATGAACGCTGGACGTCAAAGTTTTTATATTCACAGGCGTTCCGCTCCCCTTATGGATCTGAAATTGGTTTTGTATCGAGCTTTTTGCAGGGTGACCCAGATTTAAAACCAGAAAAAATTAAAACTCTTGAGGCGCAAGCATTATACGGCTACGACAACCTTGCCATGAGTGCCAGCTATTATCACAGTAAAACTTCCGACACCATTGGCAGAAGCCGAATTGATAATACGACCTATTTTGTTAACCAAGATGACGAAATAACGTTTGATGGTATTGAACTGGAGGCACGCTGGGCCATTAACTCGGCTTGGCATTTACAGGGCAATGCCAGTGTTCAAATGAACGAGGACGCTAACGACAATGAAGACATTATGATCGCCTCCCAGTCCATGCTTAAGCTGGGCATTAGCTACACCAGCGGCCGTGGTTACAGCGCCAGTATTTGGAACAGCTATTTTTCAGATGTCAGTAAAATAGAAGACCAGCCCAACAGCGTGGCCATAGTGGTAAACCCGGCGGCGGATGCTTACAATTTATTGAGCATTAACCTAGACGCAAACTTAGGCAAACTATTAGGTCGGCCTAAGTGGCAGCCGTTGGATGTTTCTTTGTACGTGGATAACCTTTTTGACGAAGAGGTATGGTTTCCCGAACTGGGGCAAAAATCGGTGAACACTTATCCTCAGTCCCATGCGCGCGGAGTGTATGCCAATATTAAATATAGTTTTTAATAGTCGAACTACTTTTAAAGGCATTATAAACTCGGTAATCGCTCGGCCATCATTATCATGATGAGCACAGGTAAGTCGATATGCAGTGCTTCACCTCGTCTTTCAATGACGTTATTAGATTCATACTCAGAGCTCACTATATTAATTAAGCGAACTGTGAGAATGATACTCTTTTTCACGGCCATGGGTCGTGAACCTTTAAATTTAAAACATAACGTATTAACCTTCTGAAAACACCATCTTGGTCGCCACCGCGATTCTATTCCATGCATTAATAGTCACTATTTGCATCATACATTGGGCCAACGCTTGCTCTCCTAACACGGCCAAACACTGGTTATATACGGCATCCGTTACCCCTTGATTAGGAATTTGGGTCACAGCATCGGTTAGTGCCAGCACTGCTCTTTCTTTATCTGTGAACAATGGAGACTCTTGCCAAGCCGCCAGCGCAAACAACCGCTGCTCGTCGTCACCTAGTTTTTTAGATTCCAACGTGTGCATTTGAATGCAATAGGCGCAGTTATTAACCATAGAGGCTCGTATTTTAATAAGCTGACGTAATTTAGGCGATAAATCTACACCTGCCATATAACTCTCTAAACCCATCATGGCCTTAATCGCTTGGGGCTCTAATTGACTAATATTGATTCTGGCTGACATACATACTTCCTTAACTTAAGTGGGGGCTTGCAATAGGGCTACTATAGAGACACCCACAAAAGGACGGAATACGCTCTCAATGCAAATTAGTTTTGCACTTTACGCAAAGGTTGTTCTGGGTATACTGGCCACAGATCTATCAACCATTAGCTATGACCACACTCTCAAACACATCACACAGGGTTCATTGTGCTTAATCTCATACGGGTATTTATAAAGGTGATCGAGGCTGGCAGTTTTTCTAAGGCAGGGACCGTATTAAATATGGCGCCGTCTTCAGTGGCCCGCAACATTGATAACCTAGAGCGTGAACTGGGCACCACCCTTATAAAACGCAGCACTCGTAAACTGGTTTTAACCGAAGATGGCCATCAGTTTTTAGGCGGCGCTGAAAAGTTATTAAGCGCAGCTGATCAACTTAAGGCGTCGATGAATCACGTAAATTGTGAACCCGAAGGTGTGCTTAGAATTTCCGTTTTTGAAAGTTTTGGCCGGCAGATTATTTCACCACTTTTGCCTGAGTTTTTAAAACAATATCCTAAGGTTAAAATTGAAATTAACCTTGATAACCAAATGGTGGATTTAAACGCCGAAAATATAGACCTAGGCATTCGCATTGGCCGCCCTAAAGACTCGTCATTACGCGCCCGCAAGCTACTAAGCAATCATACTTGGCTGTGTGCTTCCCCTGATTATTTAGACCATTCACCTGCCCCCTTAAGGCCTGAGGATTTACTTAATCACAATTGTTTATTGCTTAGCCAAGATCGTCAAATAAACCACTGGTACTTTAAAAAAGGGAAACAACAGATAAAGGTGGCCGTGGATGGCAACCTAAGCTCAAAAGGCGGCACACCGCTTTTAGAGGCTGCTGTAAAGGGGGGCGGCATCGTGCAAATGTCACAATGGATGATGTTAGATTTAATAAACGAGAATAAATTACAGGTGTGCCTGCCAGATTGGCAGCCATCATTACATGAAGACAATAGTGGCGAGGTATACGCTGTTTATTTAGGCAATAAATTTTTGCGGCCGGTATTAAGAGCGTTTATTGACTTTTTAGCCGATAAATTAGAGAAGCGAATTAAGGCTTTAAATGAACGTCACCCTTGAAATCAGGCTCACTTGTTACTCAGTCACTAAATGAAATTTTCTTTTTCTAATTGTTGAAATACGGCATTCAGTTTTGGTAGCAGGTCTTTATTTTTTTGTGTACAAAGTGATACAAAGGGTAATACAGCAATAATGCCTAGCAACTGCTTAAGGTGGGGTATGTTTAATTTTTTAATGACGTGCAAACCGTTTATTCTTGCCACCACGACTACGTCTACGTGACCGGCATCTAACATTTTAAATAAGTGATCATTATCATTGGCCAGTTCATGCCGCATGCCCTGTGTACCCTCGTTCGCCAAACCGTAAACGTCTTATCTTTAGTAAAAACCGTCGCTTCAATATAATCTATTGGGGTGGGTACAATAATGAGGCTTTTCCACATTTTAGAAATGGAAGACACCCTGCCTGTGCCGGCAGATTTTAACGACCTTTTTGCCGGTTGTAATTTTGACTGGGTTTGAATACTTAGCCGTCCATAAGCCTCCGTCAACATCACTTTACAAATATCCCCATGCAAGGCGCCTTTTGCCGTAGTGTAGGTAATCGTTCGCTGGGCGTTGGCTGTTGCGCAAAGAAGTAGGCCCATTATCATAATCGGAATTAAAACTTACATTAATACCTCAACGTTAATGATGTTGGCTTGGATTTTTACTTCTAAAAGGAGTGACGGCGGTTTTCTCGCCCACAGTTGTACTATAGCAGGATTAAGGAAAGCGCAGACTTTGCCATTAACAACGTCTAAGCCTATGCGCCCTCTATGGTGTAATGGCGTGTTACATTGCCAGTAACTTGGCCCCATTTTGAGCTGCGAACCCGGTTTTGGTGCGCCTTAAACGAAGTCTTATTATCAAATTCTTCATAGACATTAAATCGGCATTGATCATGCGCGTCTTGCGTGACCTTAAATACAAGGCAACCGGGTTCTTGTTCGGTAAGTTTTATATGATTAGGCAGTTCATTTATTACCGTATTAAAATCCTCGAGCGGTACCGTAATAAATCCTTTTAACGTCACTTTAGACACGATTTAATTCCATTAGATTATTGCATGCGATTGAAACACCACAGTAGCACTAAAATAAAGGAAGTCGGAACTTGATAAATGATTATTGCTCATTTTTTTAATTTTGTATAAGCGAGAAAATATAAAAGAAAACGCAGGGAGTAAAATTAAACAGAGGGGGAAAACAACACACTTCAGGCGTGCCTGAAGTGTGTAATGTACAAAAACCGTTACGCTTTTTTAGTAAACGCGGCAATGATCACAATGCGCGAACCATTTACCTTGCCTTCAATATGCGCCGGGTTGGTCATAGACATGCCAATGCCGCGCACCATAGTGCCCTGCTTAGCCGTAAAGTTCGCGCCCTTCACCACTAAGTCTTTAATTAAGGTGACGTTGTCGCCGGCCTGTAAAATAGCGCCGTTTACATCCGTGGTGAGTTCCACTTCTTCGTCTTCATCGGGCACACCCGCATTTGCCCATTTTTGTACGTCTTCTTCAAGGTACAACATGTCTAGTAAATCATTGGCCCAGCCTTCGCCTTTGCTGTTCAGCATTT
>JAPYOO010000393.1 GCA_029938135.1 Bermanella sp.
TTCTTGGGCGCAAACCTTGATTACACTGACGTGTGGCAAGCCATGAAAACCTTCACCGACACCCGCGAGCAAGATACTCAGGATGAAATCTGGCTGTTAGAACACAAGCCTGTATTTACTCAAGGGCAGGCCGGCAAGCCTGAGCATTTATTGTTTACCGGCGATATCCCAGTGATACAAGCGGATCGCGGTGGGCAAGTCACTTATCATGGTCCAGGGCAAATAACGGCGTATATAATGGCCGACCTTAAACGCATAAATCTAGGCCCTAGAGCCTTAGTTACGGCGATTGAACAAAGCCTTGTAGGTTTATTAGCGCTGCATGATATTGACGCTCACGCAAAAAAAGATGCACCGGGTGTTTATACCAACGACGGGAAAATAGCCTCGTTAGGTTTGCGAATTCGCCGCGGTTACAGCTTTCATGGATTGGCCTTAAATGTAGATATGGACTTATCGCCCTTTCACCGCATTAACCCGTGTGGGTACGCGGGGTTGGTCATGACTCAAATGGCCAACCTTATAGAGCAACCCAATATAGAGGTCATTGGCCATCAGCTAGTTGACCAAATAGTCCAATGTTTGTCGTACAGTGGCAAGCAAGAATTAGGTAGTGAATTGCCATGAGCAAAGACGTAAACACCCACACGCCTGTGGCTGAAAAAAAGGTAGATAAAAAACAAGGGATTAAGCTTCGGGGTGCTGAGAAGATGGCCCGTATCCCTATAAAGGTTATTCCCACCGAAACGATGCAGCGTAAACCCGATTGGATTCGTGTGCGTATTCCGGCCAGCGCCAAAATTAGTGAAGTGAAGAAAAAACTGCGCAAACACAAATTGCATACCGTATGTGAAGAAGCCGCGTGCCCTAACCTAGGAGAGTGTTTTGGTGGCGGGACCGCAACCTTCATGATTATGGGAGACATTTGTACACGTCGCTGCCCATTTTGTGATGTGGGCCATGGTCGACCTAATCCATTGGCTGAAAACGAGCCTAAAGAATTGGCTGCCGCCATTGCCGACATGGAGCTTAAGTATGTTGTTATTACCTCCGTAGACCGTGATGACTTACGTGATGGTGGTGCTCAACACTTTGCCGATTGCATAAGCCATTCGCGAGAGCTCAGTCCTAAACTTGAAATTGAAGTATTGGTGCCGGATTTTCGTGGGCGCATGGATATCGCCTTAGAAATACTGGCGAAAACTCCACCGGACGTGTTTAACCATAATTTAGAAACGGTACCGTCTCTTTATAAAAAGGTGCGTCCAGGCTCTGATTACCAGTGGTCACTGGATTTACTGAAGCGCTATAAAGAAGCGCGCCCTGAAGTCCTTACTAAATCCGGTTTAATGTTGGGAGTAGGCGAGACCAATGAGGAAGTGATTCAGGTAATGAAGGACATGCGTGCGCACAATATAGACATGATTACGTTGGGACAGTACTTGCAACCCAGCAAACACCACTTAGCTGTGGATCGTTTTGTTCACCCTGATGAATTTGATGAATTGGGAGAGCTGGCAAAAGAATTGGGCTTTAAGCGTGTGGCCAGCGGCCCTATGGTGCGTTCATCCTATCATGCCGATCAGCAAATGAAGGGTGAGAAACTAGTATAAGGATTTACCTCCTTACTTAGTAAATATCTAAAAAATGCTCCGCAGTTGATTAAAAAATGGTCTAGAATTTATTGGATACCGGTTTAATTGGCTAGGGCATTACCGAATAAATTGAGGTTCTACCCCAATTTACGGCTTTAGAGACGCTAATTAGACCGGTATTGATCAATTTAGGCCGCTATTTGCAAATAAGTTTGCATTAGTTTTGGCCTATTGCACGAAGTTGGTTATAATGGCGCGCGATTTATGTACACCTTAAAATTTTCTACAGGACCGAGCATCTGATTCATATGGCTAAACCTGGCAAGCGTTCAAAAAATTCAAACCGTCCTACCTACAATAAAATTCTTAAGCAAGCGACACAAGAACAAGAAGGTGAAGGCATCATTGATCAAATAGCAGCTTTAGAAGCGCTATTGGGTGGAGGATTGTCTATGTCTGAGGATTCAGCTCCTGAAGTTGATCCTGAAGAGCAGGCACGCATTCAGCAAGAACGTGCAGAGCGAAAGGCTGAGCTTGAAAAGCTTGAAGCATCACGTCTTAAGGCTCGAAGCGAACGCAGTGATGAGCGTGGCGATCAGCAAAAAGATCTAGTTAAGCAGCAGGAAGATCGTGAAGCTCGTTACAAAGAAGAGCAAGAGAAGCTTAAAGACGAATTTCAGGGTAAGAAAGAACTTAAGAAAGAAATCGCCGTGGCGAAAAAAGATCTTAAGCGTCTGCAAAACCTTAATAAAATTGGCAAGTTAAATGCTGCTCAAAAGAAAGCTATGGCCGAGTTGGCTGAGTTTGTTAAGAGCGGTGTTCGCCCTGGCGCCAAAGCTGAAGAAAAGCCTGTAGCTGAAAAAGCCCCTGCGAAGAAAGATGCAGCGGCTAAGAAAGCGTCTGCGACGAAAGAAACAGC
>JAPYOO010000394.1 GCA_029938135.1 Bermanella sp.
CAGCCCTCGTTTGATGAAAACGGCCAGTCACAGGTTAATATTAATCTAGACGGTAACGGCGGCGCCATGATGGGCACCGTGACTAAAAAAGCCATTCAGCGTCGCATGGGCGTGTTGTTTGTTGAGCACAAAGTACGTACCCGTTACGAAATGCAAGACGGCGTAGAAGTCGCGGTTGAAGATAAGTTTGTTGAGAAAAAAATTATATCTCTGGCCACCATTCAAAGTGCCTTGGGTAGTCAATTCCGCATTACCGGTTTAGAGCCTGCTGAATCAAGTGAACTTGCATTACTACTACGTGCCGGTGCTTTAGCGGCGCCGATGTACTTTGTAGAAGAGCGCACGGTAGGGCCAAGCTTGGGTAAAGAAAACATTGAACTGGGTGTAATGAGTGTGCAACTGGGCTTAGCCTTAGTGCTGATCTTTATGCTGGTTTATTACCGTTTATTTGGTGTGTTTGCGAACGTAGCGCTGGCGGTTAACTTGTTATTGTTAATGGCGGTTATGTCTATGTTAGGTGCCACCTTAACGCTGCCTGGTATTGCCGGTATTGTATTAACCGTGGGTATGGCAGTAGATGCCAACGTATTAATATTTGCGCGAATACGAGAAGAGCTAGGCTCGGGTTTAAATCCGCAGCAAGCGATTCACTCGGGTTACGATAAAGCCTTTTTAACCATTTTTGATGCCAACATTACAACGTTAATTGTGGCGGTTATTTTGTTTGCTGTAGGCACAGGTCCTGTTAAGGGATTTGCGGTGACGCTTTCTATCGGAATATTAACCTCCATGTTTACTGCCATTGTTTTAACACGCGCCTTGGCCAACTTGGCATACGGCGGACGCCGTGTTGATAAGCTTTCAATAGGGGGTAAATAACATGAGCGCAATTAAAGATCTGAATTTCATGGGCATGCGCAAAGTTGCTGCTGCTGCCTCTATTGTGTTGTTGTTAATCTCTATTGCCTCGTTAGCTTATCAAGGTTTGAACCTAGGTTTAGATTTTACCGGTGGCACCTTAATTGAAGTGGGCTATGAAGAAAAAGCCGACATTAAGCACATTCGTGAAACCCTAGAAGACGCCGGTTACCGTGATGTAACCGTGCAAAACTTTGGCAGCGAACAAGATGTTTTATTAAGAATGTCAGAAGCGTATCGCGCCAACTTAGGTGATGAAGTACTGGCTACCTTGCAGCAAAGTGGTGAAGCGGAAGTTGCCTTACGCCGTGCCGAATTTGTAGGTGCGCAGGTAGGTGAAGAATTACGTGATCAAGGCGGTTTGGCATTGTTGCTGGCGCTGGCGATTGTAATGCTTTACGTAGCGGCGCGTTTTCAGTTTAAATTCTCGGTAGGGGCGGTTGTTGCCCTGATGCACGATGTAATTATTATTCTGGGTGTGTTCTCTGTTTTCCAGTTTGAATTTGACTTAACGGTTATGGCGGCTTTACTTGCGGTAATTGGTTACTCACTTAACGATACCATAGTGGTAGCCGACCGTATTCGTGAAAACTTTCGCATTATTCGCCAAATGTCGCCTTTTGATGTAATTAACCGCTCGCTTACCCAAACACTGGGTCGTACGGTTGTAACGTCCTTAACCACCTTAATGGTATTACTTGCCTTGTTGTTCTTAGGTGGTGAAAACATCTATTACTTCGCGCTAGCATTAAGCATTGGTATTGTAGTGGGTACTTACTCCTCTATATATGTATCGGCCAACATTTTGCTATTGATGGAAATTACTCGTGAAGACTTGTTGCCTCCTGAAACGGATGACAGCGATCTAGACGACATCCCATAAATGAAAAGAGTAAATAATAGCGGTAGTTAACGTTATTAAGATCATTTAAAAGGCCCGCAATAGCGGGCTTTTTTGTTTTTAAGCGAGGGCGGGTATGGAATTAGTGTGGCTGGCGCTTGGCGTCTTTATTTTAACGGCCTATACCATTGAAGCTATTAGTGGCTTTGGCAGCATTGTTATTGCTTTGTCATTGGGTGTTTTAGTGTTACCGCTTGATACCGTGTTGCCCATATTGGTGGCACTAAGTGTTCCTATGGCGGGCACACTTGCTTATAAAAATCGCACTAGCATTGATGTTAATTTATTACTAAAAATAATATTACCCAGCATGTTGTTAGGCACCATCAGCGGCTACTTTTTAAAATCCTATATAGATGAAGGTTTATTAAAGCAGGGGTTTGGTATTCTTATTACATGGTTTGCCTTACGGGAGTTGTGGCGCATGTATCACCGCCAAGAGGATGCACGGCGACCAATTTGGCTGACACGTATGCTCACGTATGCCGCAGGTATAACCCATGGTTTGTTTGCCAGTGGTGGCCCAATATTGGTATTTGCAGTGGCGGGCACCAACATTAATAAAACCACGTTTCGTGCCACCATGGCGGTAGTGTGGTTCTTTATGAATGTATTACTCAGTGTGGCGTTTATGTGGGATGGACGATTACAGCCATTGTTGGGGCATGTGGCGATGTATTTACCCTTGTTAGT
>JAPYOO010000395.1 GCA_029938135.1 Bermanella sp.
CACTTTTAGCTTTAAAATAAAACTCTTTAAATACAAAAGGATCACGTGAACTTACCTTGTCATTTTTAAAGGGATCAAATACGTTTATGTCTTGCCCTTCATGGTTGATGGTATTCACAAAAACGTCTGTTTGTAGGTTATTGAAATCCCCATGCCACTGCACACTCGTGCGAGACTCAGTGCCACTGCCATTAAGACTGGCCACCGACAAATGTGCCTCATCAACGGCTTCACTGATTAAATTCACGACGCCTAAATAAGCGTTAGAGCCATAGATGGCCGATCCTGGGCCACGGATAAATTCAATACGCGCAATTTTTTCAAGGTTAATAAGGCCATTGGCTACGTATATGCCGCCACTCCAATCTGTATTAAGGCGTTGCCCATCCAGTAATATTAATATTTCACGACCACCGCCTGCGCCAGAATAGCCCCTACTTGAAAAATGATAAGAATAACTTGCATTGTCATAACGCTGTGACTGAAATCCGGGCACAAAATTCATTAATTGGGTAAGCCTATCTATGCCCAAAATACGCAACTGTTCACGGGTAAACACGGTCACGGATGCAGGTACTGAGCTTAGACTTTCTTCATGGCGGGTAGAACTGGTGATGGTGACTTCAAACAACTCTTGTAAGGACATTTGAAACAAGCGGTCCATGACTACATCGGCATCGGCCCTAACCCATGGGCTGACTAGCAGCAGGCAGTACAGCCAAGTACGCAGCATACTCATACACCTACACAATTAAGAGTCATACAATAATACTAGCCGAATTACGCACATTCTCCACAGCCAAGGGGGTTATGAGCATGCTCTGTCAGTCGGTGTCAGCAGAAGTAACCCAACACCTAAGTTTCACCGGTGTTCCTTGAAATACACGCTTACGCCCCTATCAGTACACTATGAGCACCCTATATACGCCTTATTTACGTCTGACAGCAGAACCACCTTAATCAATAGCAGCCTCGCCTTTTGGTTATTTATGAGCAAGCGCGAGCAAAAAATGGCACACTAGCGCTTTATGAATCCAACCCCTTATTGGGCTTGTTTTGACGCCCTTTAACCTTAATTTGAGTCCCTATGTCTTTTGTATTTGAAGAGATCGATTTTCAGCAAACCCCACTGGGGGCGATTAGCCTTAGACGCCGCAGCGAACCTAGGTTAAATAATCAGGTTTTGTTTGAAGTTAAGCTAAACGAAGAGTTTTTAATGTCGAGCTTATTCACCGAAGCCGAGATTCAACTGTCTAAATTAGGTTTGGCGGCTCTAGATGGCCAAGATTGGGATGTCGTGGTGGGCGGTTTAGGTTTGGGTTACACCGCCGTGGCCGCATTAGAATTTAAGCAATTAAAAACCTTACAAGTTGTAGACGTTATGGAGCCAGTGATTAGCTGGCACCAAAAAGAGCTCGTGCCCTTAGGTGCTGCCCTTAATAAAGATGAGCGCTGCACGCTAGTTCACGCCGACTTTTTTGATGTGGCCACCAATGCCAAATTAGATTTTAACGGCCAAGACATTGACCCTGTGACTGGCGTTAAAAAAGTACACGCCATTTTATTAGATATTGACCACTCTCCAAGTTACTGGCTAAACCCTGGCAACTGTATTTTTTATACCGAACAAGGTCTAAAAGATATGAGCAAAAAATTACACAGTGGCGGTATTTTTGCATTGTGGTCGGATGAACCTCCTGCGCAAGATTTTATGGATTTATTAAATACCATATTTGAAAGCTGTGAATCTCATGTGGTGACGTTTCCTAATCCTTATACGCATGGCGAATCTACCAATACGGTGTATGTAGCCCGCAAAGCGTAACGTAATAAAATTGCCCTTCTAATCACTCTGCTTGTCATTCTGAACGGTTTTATGAGTGGCTAGTTTGGGTTTTGCTAATACCACCAAAAAAATCCCCCCCAGTATCATTGCCCCTGAAATCATTAGCCGCATGGTAATGTCTTCCGCCACAAAAATAACGCCGCCAATGGCCGCAATAACCGGCACCAATAATTGCACCACCGCAGCCTGGGTAGCCGCCAGTCGTCTTAATGCCATATACCAAACTGTATAACCCAACGCCGACATTATGCCCCCCGATAACAGCGCGTATAACACACCGTTAAAGGTGGTGTGCAGCCCCTGAAAACTAAATACCAGTAACACTATGACAAAAACCAAACTTCTTAAAAAATTATAATGGGTATCCATTAACGGATTTTTGGAGTTGCGCCCTATAACACTGTAAAAACCCCAAGCCACCCCCGACAACGTCATGAGGATAAAACCCGTTAAGGACGGTGTACTTACCTGTGGTAATACCAAATACACAAAACCACAAAATGCCGCAGCAATGCCTAACCACTCAAATATTCGAAGACGCGTGCCTGTTACAACCGACACCAGCAGCATAGTAATTTGTACCGCGCCAAACAAAATCAATGCGCCGGTACCTGTCTCTAGGGATTGATAAGCAAACGAGAATGCTACCGCATAAGCAAACAGCAT
>JAPYOO010000396.1 GCA_029938135.1 Bermanella sp.
CCCCAAGCACCCAGCGCTGCCAACCCAATCAACAACCCTCAGCGTGCCCGATACCGTCGAAATTATGTATTAGCCCGCATGTTTACCGCAGGTTTCATTACTCAAGTTGAATTTGATGATGCGGGCTCCGAACCCATCAGTGCTAAATATCATGGCCTTTCTAGTCAGATCAACGCCCCCTATGTGGCAGAGATGGTGCGCAGTGAAATGCTTAAGCGCTATCCCACCGACCTATACACAAAAGGCTACTCGGTAATTACCACCATAGACAGTAAGCTTCAAGTTGCAGGGCAAAAAGCCATTCGAAACGGACTCCATGAATTTGATCGTAAACATGGCCTGCGCCAACCATTAATTCAATTAGCCAACTTTGTAATACCTGAGCAACAGGAAATGGAAGTCTTTTACGCGCCTAACAATTGGTCAGTAGGAGATGCCATCCCCAGCGAAGACAAACATCTATTTTTACCCCCCAGCCCTCAGGATTTAAATTTAAATTTTTGGATAAAGCAAAGCCAAAAAGTCAGGGCGCCAGGCAGTCTTGAGTGGGGCATTATCACAAATATTGATATCGAGGAGCAAAGCATAGAGCTGAGCCTGCTAGATAAAACTGTCATCACCCTATTGCCCAAGCAATATCAATGGGCAAGAAAGTTTATTAATATCAATGAAATGGGCCCCGCCATCACCCAAGTAGAGCTTGCGTTCAAAGTAGGCCAAAAAACTCTCATTCAAAAGACAAAGGGCAAATATTGGCTTGCACAGGTACCCGCTACTCAAGCCTCCTTGGTTTCCTTTAATCCGCAAAACGGCGCGCTCAATGCTTTGGTAGGGGGCTACGACTTCCACCGCAGTAAATATAATCGCTCTACACAAGCCGCACGTCAGCCGGGTTCAAGCTTTAAACCGTTTGTATACAGTGCAGGTTTAGAATACGGTCTAACACCCGCCTCTTTAATTAATGATGCTCCTGTCGTGTTTGAAGATGACAGCCTAGAAGCTGTGTGGCGCCCTGAAAACTACAGTGGCAAATTTTTTGGCCCCACTCGATTGCGACAAGCGCTATATAAGTCTCGTAACCTAGTATCCATTAGACTGCTAAGCCAAACCGGCATCGGCCGCTCTATTCGATATATATCAAACCTTGGCATTGATAAAAGCAAGCTAAATCGAGACCTCTCCTTGGCTCTTGGCAGCTCGGGATTAACCCCATTCGAAATGGCCAGTGCCTACAATACCCTTGCCAATGGCGGGCATAGAGTAGATGCACACTTTATTCAAAGCATCGAAAGTAACGAAGGTGAAACCCTTTATGAACACTTAGCCGTGACTGTTTGTGAGCCCTGCCAGAAAAGTATCAACGAGTACAAAAAAACGCTACTTGAACAAGCCCAGCTCGCCGAGCAGGAAATGCAATTAAACGAAGGCGGCTTTGACTTAACCAATAACATTGAACAAAACATTGAACTCCCTCTAACCCTAGAAGAGTTTAGCGAGCAATTCCCACCTTTAGCCCCCAGGGTTATGGACCAAAGAGTCAATTACCTCATGTACACTATGCTTAAGGATGTTATTAAACGAGGAACAGGGAAGCGAGCACTGGCGTTAAACCGAACAGACTTAGCGGGAAAAACCGGCACCACCAACGATCAAAAAGACGCTTGGTTTTCAGGGTTTAACAACAACATTGTCGCCAATGTCTGGGTGGGATTTGACAGCCCTAAAACCATGGGAAATTCTGCGTTTGGCAGCAATACGGCCCTACCTATCTGGGTTGAATTCATGACAACAGCGCTAGAAGATATGCCCGACTCCCCCATCAAACAACCCGATGGATTGGTGTCGGTACGCATTGACCCAGAAACAGGCAACCGTGCTTATCCAGGCCAAACAAATGCCATTTTTGAAACATTCAGAGAGGAAAACATTCCTAAAGAAATGCAGCAAGCGCCTGCAGTAAATAACGAAAGTCAGCCTTATTCAAATGACGAAGAGGATATACCCGAGCAGCTCTTTTAAAGCTCACCTCAAAATAAAGAGAGCTTACTTCCTCTCTTTATTTTCCCTGCTTATCTTTCACTGCACCTCTAAAAGAAACGTCACTGGACCATCATTTACCAAGCTCACCTGCATGTCCGCACCAAATTGACCCGCTTCAGTAGCAATTAGTAAGCTTGCCTGCTCAAGAAAGTAATCATACAAACTCTCACCTAGCTCCGGTGAGCCACCTTTTGAAAAGCCTGGACGTGTTCCTTTTTGCGTATCAGCCACCAAAGTAAACTGCGACACCACTAAAACCTGACCATGTATCTGCGAGACATTTAAATTCATTTTGCCATCGCTATCGGCGAAAATGCGATACTTTAAAATTTTTTGCAGCAGCTTTTGTGCAAGTTCCGGTGTGTCATGTTTTTCAACACCTAGAAAAATCAAAATACCCTGGTCTATTTCTCCTATTACTAAGCCCGACACCTCAACCGAAGCACGCTTAACCCTCTGAATTAGAGC
>JAPYOO010000397.1 GCA_029938135.1 Bermanella sp.
CCTGCTTTTTTCTCTCGATGTAATGCCCAGCTCGCCGGTAAATTTAAGCTGGCTAAGTCCTGCTCGCTTTCAATATAAATCCAACCGTTATCCGTTAATAGATTGTTGCTTTCAATCAGCGCGATGCACTCAGGCAGTAAACCTTTACTGAAAGGTGGGTCCAAAAAGATCAAGTCAAAAGGCTCTTTTTGCTGAGCCAAATACTGCAAAGCATCCGTCTGTACTACCCTAGCATCGCTGGTTTTAAGGGTTTGCACGTTTTCGCTAAGCTGTTTAGCCGCCTGAGCATTTTTTTCAATTAACGTTACATGCTGTGCTCCCCGCGACAAAGCTTCAAAGCCCAGTGCACCAGAGCCTGCAAATACATCTAACACGGTTGCGCCATGCACTACGGGTTGCAGCCAATTAAATACTGTTTCGCGTACTCGGTCGGTGGTGGGGCGTAACCCTTCCACGTCAGGAAAGGGTAAAAAACGACTGCGCCATTGCCCACCAATAATGCGTAAGCGATTGCCTGTTTTTTTAGCCATGTTGAAACCTTAATAAAATACTGAATTAGTCTATCTGTGGCGCATGTCGCCATTGCCTGTTTTTTTAGCCATATTAGAACCTCAATAAAAATAAATACCAACGCGCCCTACAGTGAAAGTTCATTCAGCTGTGTTTGGTAATACTGCTGCCAAGAGTTCATTGTGATGGCCTGCAAGTGCTTGAGGTTTTGGTTCATGTGATTGACGGGTAAATTGTATGCATTCAAATGAACTAGCAAACGACTCAGGGCGGGTGCCCCTTCCACTTGCTGTAACCACTGACTTGCCAGCTGGCGTTTTGCGCGCAGTATCATATCCCAATCAGGGTCGTCCCGCATGTTTTGTCTAAATAGCGACAGTTGTTGTAGGTAAAGGGTGTTGTTGCTGAGACCGGTGAGCCATTTGCTTTGACTGGGTTGTAGAGTATGCAGCACTTGTATAAGTAAATAGTCTTTCACCAATCGAACTTGTTGTTTTTCTGAGTGTAAATTATTTAGACCAGGCTTGACCAAAACGGCCATTTCACCTTGGCTTGCGTAATTTGATTTGAGCGACGTAAGTGGAAAATCTAATGCCTGTGTATAGGGTGAGGTGGGCAATAAAGTTTCCATTATTATGGCGGCACTGCGCTCATTAAGGTCGCCGACGATGCTGGCGACTAAGCGTTTAGGATGAAAATACTGGTGGTGATATTTTTGCAGGTCGGCTCGGCTAATGCCATTGAGTGTTTGTGTGGTCCCTTGTCTAGGGCCAGCGTAGGCGTGCTCGCCATAGGCTTCTAGGCGTAAATCTTGGCTTAAACCTAAGTTGGCTCTACGTAATTTTTTAAGTAGCTTACGGCTTAATGTGGGGTGGTGCAGGAGTGCAACCGTTTGATCAATTTGCCGCTTCAAGCTGTGAGCCGATTTACTTAAATGCAGGGATACTTTAATAAAGTCCTGATCGAGTGAGACTTCCAAGGGCAGTTTACGCTGGGTGCTTTCGTACTTAAGCAATTGCGCTAATAAGTACGCTCGGCCTTTGTGCACGCCATCGTGACGAAAACCGGCTTTAAACCAAAATTGTATTTCAATAGTGTCACTAAGCATAGGGTGAAACCACACTTGGCTACCACTGTCGCTGAGCCAGATTTTGGCATTCAACGCAGGTGCAGAAGGCAAAGGCTCATTGGCGTATTTGGTGGCGGGTTCATACAAAATAACAATTAATACAAGTGAGACCAACATTAAGACATTAATGCTCATGCGACTGAATTGAGTTTTTTGTGGAGTGTTCATGCACGATCCCTTTTGGTGGCCGTATTTTTATATTGTCATACAGTTTTTGAAGGCCACTGGTGTTAGAATAGCTGCTTTATTTTATTAGGTGAGATTGCGTCCATGTTTGGTTGGGGTAAATCCAAGAAAAAGGCAGAGCCAAAGGCACCTAAAGCGGATGCTGCTAGCGAAGAAGTCTCTATCGAACCTGTAGTGTCTGAACCTACACCGGCTGAGCCTGTAGTTGAAGATGTGGTGGCAGTTATTGACGTCGATGCTGAAGAAACACAAGCAGCGGTCGCTGAAATAGTGGAGGCAAGCAAAGCCGAACCCAAGGGGTTTTTCTCGCGGATCAAGACTGGCTTGTCTCGCACTCGCAGCAGTTTGGCGGGCGGCTTAGGTACGTTGTTGCTGGGTAAAAAAGAAATCGATGATGATCTTTTAGAAGAGATCGAAACCCAATTGCTTATCAGTGATGTGGGCGTAGCCGCTACCCAAGAAATCATTAACGATTTAACAGAGCGTTCTAGCCGCAAAGAATTAAAAGACAGTGATGCGTTATATGAGGCTCTTAAGTTAAGCCTTAGCGACATGTTAAAACCCTGTCACGCGCCACTGGTCATCGACACCACTAAAAAACCGTATGTGATTTTAATGGTAGGCGTAAACGGTGTGGGTAAAACCACCACCATAGGCAAGATGGCAAAACGTTTTCAGGG
>JAPYOO010000398.1 GCA_029938135.1 Bermanella sp.
GAGCACTTAGATATTGAAGGGGTTAAGAACAAATTTGGTGTGCCGCCCGAGCACATCATCGATTATTTGGCCCTTATGGGCGATAAGGCCGATAACATTCCAGGCGTGCCTAAAGTGGGCGACAAAACGGCTAGAGGTTTAGTTGCCGGTCTTGGCTGTATAGAAGATGTATATGCCAACTTAGACAAGGTAAAAGAGCTGGCTTTTCGCGGTGCCAAAACGCTTGCGCCTAAACTTGAAGAGCATAAGGAAATGGCCGAGCTTTCCAAAGTGTTGGCCACTATTAAGCTGGATGTAGAGTTAGAGCAAGGCATAAATGAAATCAAACCCAGCCCTGCTCAAAATGATAAATTATTGGCTTTATATGAATTTAGTGAGTTTAAAGGCTGGATAAAGGAGGTTTCTAAAGATGGCGAGGCAGGTGATAACTCGGCCACTGAAACCGCTGAAATCAAGGTGGATAAAAGTTTGTACACCATTTTATCCACAGAAGAGGAATTTAATAGCTGGTTAGAAAAACTGGCGGCCAGCGAGTATTTTGCCTTTGATACCGAGACGACTAGCCTTAATTACATGGAAGCGGCCATCGTCGGGGTAAGCTTTGCAGTCGCCCCAGGCGAAGCGGCTTACGTGCCCTTGGCACATGACTACATTGAAGCGCCAGAGCAATTAGATCGTAAATGGGCGTTAGATAAGTTAAAGCCATTGCTAGAAGACGAAGCCGTCTCCAAGGTAGGCCAAAATCTAAAATATGATGCTCACGTATTAAAAAATCATGGTATTACCTTACGCGGTATTCGCCATGACAGCATGCTGGAAAGCTATGTGTTAAACAGTGTGGCCACTAAGCACAACATGGATGCGCTGGCTAAAAAATACCTTAATCATGATTGCATCTCGTTTGAAGATATTGCCGGCAAGGGTGTAAAGCAGCTCACCTTTAATCAAGTAGACATTAAAGAAGCCGGCCCTTATGCCTGCGAGGATGCCGATATTACTTTGCGCTTGCATGAAGCATTGCATGCAAAATTAGAAGAGAGTGAGTCACTGCTTACACTGTACAACGAGGTTGAGTTGCCGCTGGTGCAAGTACTTACTTACATGGAGCAGCAAGGTGCGTTAGTGAACGCTAGCAAACTACATCAGCAGAGCCAAGATATTCAAGTGCGTCTAACCGAACTTGAAAAACAGGCCTTTGACCTTGCAGGAGAAGAATTTAACCTAGCGTCTCCTAAACAACTGCAAACTATCTTCTTCGAGAAGCTAGGATTGCCCATATTAAAGAAAACGCCTAAAGGCCAGCCCTCTACCGCCGAAGAAGTATTGGTGGAGTTGAGCCGTGATTACGAGTTGCCAAAGGTCCTTTTAGAGCACCGTGGTTTGGCAAAATTAAAGAACACCTACACCGATAAACTGCCCCTAATGATCACGCCTGCTACGGGTCGAGTACATACCTCGTACCATCAAGCTGTGACCGCGACGGGCCGCTTATCATCAACCGATCCCAACCTGCAAAACATCCCTGTGCGCAATGAACAAGGCCGTAAAATACGCCAAGCGTTCGAAGCGCCTAAGGGGCATGTGTTGGTGGCGGCCGATTACAGCCAAATTGAATTACGCATCATGGCGCACCTGTCAAAAGACCAAGGATTGTTGGATGCCTTTTCTCAGGGCAAAGATATCCACAGAGCCACCGCCGCCGAAATTATGTCTGTGGATGAAGCAGATGTGACGGTAGAACAGCGCCGCCATGCTAAGGCGGTAAACTTTGGATTAATTTACGGCATGTCGGCATTTGGCTTGGCCAAGCAAATAGATGTGGGTCGTAAAGAGGCACAGAACTACATTAATACCTATTTTGAACGTTACCCTGGTGTGCGTGAATATATGGACAAAACCCGAGAGCTGGCGGCTCAGCAAGGGTATGTAGAAACCTTATTTGGACGTCGTTTATATTTGCCTGAAATTAACAGTAAAAATGGTATGCGTCGTCAAGCTGCTGAGCGCACCGCGATAAACGCACCTATGCAAGGCACCGCCGCTGATATCATTAAAAAAGCCATGATTAACATGTATCAGTGGATTCAAAACGAAGCCCCCGATGTAACCATGATTTTACAGGTACACGATGAACTGATCTTTGAAGTGCCAGAAGCAAAGGTTGATGAGCTGAAAAGCAAAATCAAGCAGATAATGGAAGAAGCGGTTGAGTTGGATGTGCCCTTAGTAGTGGATGCTGGTGTTGGTGATAACTGGCACGAAGCTCATTAAGAGTCCCTAAAAAGGCCTGAATCAATCTCATTACGACTATTTTGTTCATAAACTGGCAATACTGGTCTTAGCATCTACTCTACTAATTGAACTAGGAGAGTATTACACAGTCCTAGTTGTGTGAATGATTTACCGCTGTCTTCGGTTATCTCCCCAAGAGTCCGAAGGCATTTCGAGCCCAGTCGTCTTCCCCCAATGGCGACCGGGCTTTTTTTATG
>JAPYOO010000086.1:0-12418 GCA_029938135.1 Bermanella sp.
AGGCACGGATTATGTCAGTGTCTTCGCTTAATCCGTGTGACAATTGTTGCGCCTTACGCATGACGGAAGGCTCGTTGAAATCAATAATAGAGCAAGCTTGTAAAAAAGGTTGTAATTGGGGGGGAGTCATAAAAGGTGCCGTACGTTCCATGTGTGTTTAGTGTTATCAATTAACAGAGGTGCCCTTAAGCACCTAATAACGGTAAGTGTTTTATTTTATGATAATTAAGCGCTAATTGAATACAGTGCTGTAGTGCTTTTATGTCTATAACGACATGAAGATTGAATACAATGGCGCGATTCCCTTCAAATTGAAGTCTGTCATTATAAAGCTCTTTAAAGGTATCAACCAGTTTGCTCTTACAATTAAAATACATGACGAATTGATCGGTATAAGCGGGTTTGTACCCTAAGCGAATGGTACTGCCATGCGTGCATAAGTAACTGGGTTCACCCCATTTTAACGTTTCTTCTAACTCAGTGTCGCTTGAGTCTAAAATTAATTGGCGCAGCATTAATAGCTTGGCCTGAATGTTTGCAGGATAAGCGCTAAATGTGTCACGAACATTTAAGTTGGCTATGTGTTCAAGCATGCGCATTACATTCTTTAAGCAAGTAGGCTAGTTCTATTTTATAGTAAAGTTCTCATATAAAGAATATCGGCCTCCACTAAAATTTATAAAAAACTCTTAAAAAGGCAAGTGGCCTGTCTTTACCAGTATGACGGTTTCTTCGGTCACAAATGGATGATGTTGGCTCATATGGGGGCTGCGCAACCAAGAGTGTTTAGGGTAATGACCGTGTTCATCTTTAAATTCACCCGATAATACAAAGATCTCTTCGCCACCAAAATGACGATGGGGCTGGAACACTTCTCCGGCTGGCCATTTAACCAACGCGGCATTTTCATTGCTCTGCTCGCTTGCAAAGTCATGCAGTGGCATCACCTGTAATCCACCCATGCCAGCAAGCCAAGGTGTGGTATTAGTATTGATACGCACAACAGATAAATCCTGGGGTGAAAACTGATTCAATTTTACTAGTAAGGTGCAGCCGGTTTCGCTAAACGGGCTATGGCGGCTGCCGGGTGGATTACGAATATAACTACCCGCAGGATAATCTCCCGCTTCATCACTGAATACACCTTCCAATACAAAAATTTCTTCACCTAGAGGGTGGGCATGTTCGCTAAAGCGTGCGCCTTTTTCATACTTAACAACACTAGTCACATGACCCGTCTCTGGATGCGAGCGCTCCAGAGGTTTGCGCATAACGCCTTGCATGGGGCTGTCTTGCCAGGGTAAGTCGTGGGTGTTAATGAATAAAGGGTGTTCAAAATTCATGTTCAACATAGCAGTACTTCTAAGATTTTAAGTTGATGTTAATATTAGTCAACGCATCGGCCAGTGTTATGTCACTTCCCCCCTGACAGTTTTCCAGCAATAAATACCACAAACGGCACGCAGTACGTCAGCACGGCCGGTATTATCTTTAATGGGGCGTGAGCAAATAGGGCGTCATACTGGTTAATGAGCAATAAAATACTGCCCACCACCAGTGCAACCACCATGGCTTTGAAAAGTAACTTGCGTGATAACACACTACACTCCTTTTTCATGCCATTAACGGGGTTGTTCACTATTGAATACTGTCTTTAAGCTTAGCATTTAAATCTCTAAATGCGGTGCGCACACCTTCCTCAATAACCGGATGGTAAAAGGGCATATCCAGAATTTGCGCCACGGTTTGTTTTTGTTGAATGGCCCAAGCCAGTAAGTGGGCAATGTGCTCGGCGGCCGGGCCAAACATTTCAGCGCCTAAAAATAGGCCGCTGCCTTTTTGGGCGTACACTTTTAATAGACCTTGGTTTTTCCCCATAACACGGCTGCGACCCTGCCCCTCAAAGCTCACCTCTCCCACTTCATAATTACCAACATGTTGGGCATGTATTTGATTGGGCAGTAATCCCACTTGGGCAATTTGCGGTTCACTGAATACCACCGCTATTGGAGCACGTCTTAAACCTGCTTGTATGGTGGGGAAGTGTCCGGCGTTGTCACCGGCTATTTTTCCTTCGTCACTGGCTTCGTGCAATAACGGAATGTCGTTATTAGCGTCCCCTGCAATAAAAATATGAGGTGTTTGGGTTTGCATGGTGGTGCCATCAAACACCGGCACGCCTTTTTTATCCAATTCAAGACTGGTGTTTTCTAGTGCCAGTGTATCGACATTGGCGCGTCGACCGGTGGCGGCCAATAGGTATTCGTATTGCTCTATGTGCGGCTGGTTATTTTCATCTAAGTATTCAATTTCAACGCCGCCCTCATTAATACGGACATCTTGTAATTGGGTACGGGTTTTTAAGGCAAATTCTTTATTAAAGACCTTATGGGCATATTGGTTTATGTCATTGTCTTGCAAACCGCCCACCACACCGCTGCGACCGAATACGGTCACTCTTACGCCTAAGCGACTTAATGCCTGACCTAATTCTAAGCCAATCACGCCTGGCCCAAATACAGCCACAGACTCGGGTAAATCGTTCAGTTCAAAAACACTGTCGTTTGTTAATAGGCGCTCTTTTGCCTTAAATAACACGTCAGGATAAAAGGGCCGGGAGCCGGTGGCGATCACAATGCGTTTTGCGGTAATTTCAGTATGGTCACCCACAATAAGGGTATGGTCATCTTTAAAGTGCGCAAAACCCTGAATTTTATGATCGTCGTTAAAGTCTTGTACCGACTCTAAAACAAAGCCCACAAATCGATCTCGCTCGCGGCGCACACGCTCTAATACCGCCTTGCCATCAACCTTTACCGTATTAACATGTACCCCAAATTGCTCGGTGTGGCGTGTAAGATGTGCCGCTTCGCTAGCGGCGATTAATAACTTACTGGGCATGCAACCCACACGCGCACAGGTAGTGCCGTATTCGGCACCTTCAATGAGTAATATTTTATCTGTGTGTTTAAGGGCGGCGCGATACGCTGCCATACCTGCGCTGCCAGTACCAATAATGGCCACATCTACCGATTTTTTAATCATGATTTATTTCCTTTTGATCCCTTATCACCAAATGCGTTAAGCGCTGATGGCAGCGGAGTTAGTGGCTTTTAAATACTTAATAATGTCGGCCGATTCATACAGCCATTGCACTTGGCCCTTATCATTTTCAATTCTTAAACAGGGCACCTGTGGGCTGCCACCTTTTTGAATCAGCTCAGTGCGGTATTTAGGGTTTCTTTGTATGTCACGGCTTTCAATATCGATGTTAAGCCCGTTAATCACTTGTTGGGTACGTGCACAAAATGGGCAAGCGCGATACTGGTATAAGGCCAGTGTTGATTTACTATGAGTGTTGGCCATTGTGCGCTCCTAAAATTGATACGTGTTTGAATGGAGCCTATTATCCAGCTATGACTTGAACAAAATATGATAAAATCCACGCATAAATTGTCATTTTGTACGCCTAGAGTGATTTCTAGACGGTTTACTGAGTTTAAATAATGTTTAAGGGGGCTTTATGGACGCGTTAGCGGATGTTCTAAAAACCATACGTTTACACTCTAGTACCTATTTTTGCAGTGATTTTAGTCCACCTTGGGGCATGGCGGTTGAGCGCGGCGATGATGGTCTGTTCCATGTGGTGGTAGATGGTGAATGCTGGTTAAAGGTGTTGGGCACGGATGACTCTATACACCTTAAGGCGGGTGACATAGTGGCCTTCCCCAGCGGCGGTGCCCATTCTATTAGCGATGTAAAAGATGGCCCTACACAGCCAAGCGCTGCCTTAGTGGATAAAATTATGTCAGGGCAAAATCCTTTTGATGCGGCTTTACAGACGGCGGCTGCCCTTGATAATAATAGCCAAGCCTGCACGTTGTTGTGTGGTGCCTTTTGTTACGACACCACAGTGAAACACCCGTTTATCCGTGACTTACCGTGTTTTATTCATATTAAGGCGGCCGAGCACAACGACCTAAATTGGCTGAACGCACTGACCACCACTCTGGCCATTGAGGCTAAAAGCCCCTCTCCTGGCTCAAGCGTGATTGTGGACCGTTTAAGCGAAGTGCTCTTTGTGCAATTGATGCGCAGTTTTATTGAAAACCGCCCAGGTGCTCATGATTATTTAGCGGCGTTAAATGACCCGCAAATAGGTAAGAGCTTAAATGTAATTCACGATGAAAAAAGCGCGTACTGGAGTGTAGAGCGACTAGGGGAACACGTGGGCATGTCACGCACCGCCTTCACCGAAAAATTTTCTAACTTAGTAGGCTTAAGCCCCAAAACGTATTTAACCAACTGGCGCATGCAAAAGGCCAAAGAGCAATTGCAAGGCAGTGACTTAAGCATGATAGCCGTCGCTGAACAGGCAGGTTATTCATCAGAAGCGGCCTTTAGCAAAGCCTTTAAGCAGTTCTTTGAAATGACACCGGGTAAGGTGAGGCGCGCCTCAAATTAAGGGATTTGGTCTACACTTTTAGGACCCTCGTAACTTGAAGACGACCATGAAATCACCCCTGCTGTGTTTGCTGTTGCTGCTTCCTTTAAGCGCTTGTTTGGATCTGTCTGATTCACAAAAGGACAAGGCTGAGCAGCTATTGTCCGAGATGGTATTAAAGCTGCGAGCTGCCAATTTAGTGGAAGCGGTCGACAGCGAATTTTTACCCAGCCAATGCGCAGACTTTTTTGTGCCCAATGGTGCCTTTAAAAGTGGCGCCTGTATTACGCCCATGAGTATTAAGGGCCATGTGGCCAGCGTGAATTTAAGTGGTGATTATTTTGGTGGCGGTATTCGTTTATTGGGGGGCGGCAGTGGCCTAGATGAGGAATTTGCAATAACCGGTAGTCAGTTTGACATGGACAAACCTGAGGCATTGGCGGGTGAAGATAACGCCCAAGATACGCCGTTTAGTGAAATTAATACGGTCATTGGCACCCAGTTTAATTACTTGGACATTTTGTTTGCGTTACCTCGCGACGGCGGTAATGAATTCTGGACCTTAAAATACGTATTTGTAGATCAACCCTTTACAGATTCCCCCACCTACATTGAAGGCAATACCCCAGGTGAATACACCTTAAGTGGCGATACAGTAGCGGACTGCATTGCAGATGGCCGTCCCAGCGCCGTGCAAGATGCCATTGATAATAATAGTGATTTATTAGGCGGTGTGGATGGCGCAAAGGCCGGAGATATTATGGTATGCCGAAAACTGTCGTCGCTTTTCCCCTGCGATGGTGAAGACTTTGAGTGGTTAAATACCACTACCAATACCCTTACCAGTACACGCCCAAGCGATAACCAAGTGCATAAATTTAAAACCCTAAGTGATCATAAAATTACCTGCCAAACCCAAGAGCAAGGATATAATTTAGACCTAGGTGGATTTTCAATTAATGCCGAATTATACCAAGGCGTACAATTTAGCGCTGAAATTGATCGTGATTCAAAGATTTACGAATTTCAACAAAGCGGCGACAATGCTAGTTATCAACAGGGCAGTGAAATCAGTATGCTGATTGATTTTGATGTGCGTAAAAGTGTCTTTGTGCATGATGCCGATACGGACTACCAATTATCATCCACGCCTGATTACAGTGAGTTTGAAAATAGCAGCGATGCACTTTTGCTGCAGGCCATTTGGTTTAAACCGGTGATGGTATGGCAAAATTCTAATTGCACACCTTGGGCACCGGGTGATTGCCAAAGCCGAGAAGGTTTCTCTGTGACGTCGGGCATAAAAGCCAGTATTAATTTCACGTTAAAAGGCGCGACTGAGCCGCCCGTGTATGAGTGTGATAACACCACATCAACGGTTACTTGTTTGGGGGATGAATAGCGAGTGACGTAAAAATAGTTAAAAGCAATACAGGGTTGCCGGCACCTGTATTGTCTTTTACGGGTAGTTTACGTATTAATGCTTAACGCTAAAGGTCGACAATACGCTGTCTACTTCATTTAACGGCATCCTTTCTGTTTCAGCAATTCCCTCATCAATCCATTGCTGCACCGAGTCCAGTGACAACATGCTGCGCACGTATTGGTTTTCAATGTCGTTAAGGGGAATGCCATAGCTATTAAAACGAAGGACCACTGGGGCAAACATCGCATCACAAATACTAAACTCACCCATTAAAAACTCACCCTGATCTTGGTAAGTATTACGACACAAAGACCAAATTTCGCGAATACGATCTATGTCCTGCTGTAATGGCGCATTTATATTGGGCAGGGTTGTTTGGGTGCGACAGTTCATGGGCAGTTGATTGCGAATTTCATTAAAACCCGAGTGCATTTCATTGCTGACGCTACGGGCTAGAGCCTTGGCCGCTGGGTCTTGTGGCCAGAGGTTTTCTTGTGGATATAAATCATTTAGCGTTTCGCATATGGCCAGCGAATCCCACACCACATAATTGTCATGATAAAAAGCGGGTACCTTACCTGAATCGGCATGCTCCAATAGTGCTTGCTTACTTTCATCCTCGTACAAGGCTATGCGGGTTTCTTTAAAGGGGATCTTAAATTCTTTAAGTACTAACCAGGGCCTTAACGACCAAGATGAATAGTTTTTATTGCCAATGATTAACCGATTCATCATATGTCCTTGTGATAGTGAGGATAATTCAAAGGGAAATCCTCTCTCTCCACACTAGGGTATTTTAGGTAAGAGGGCAAATACTCTACACTATGACTGATTAGCCTTTGTTTGATTGACGTTGTGTGTTTAAGACCTGTAAACGTATAACTAACATACGTTCATAGGTCGTCCTAGCAGCTTACAGTAAAAATTATGCGGTCACAGGTTCTTGTGCATGTTGGTAATAAGCCTCTACTTTAGGGTTCATGATAGCCATCCAAAGCGGCGGAACAAGCGCAATGACAAACATAGTGGCGTAGCCAAAGGGTAGCTGCGGACTTTCTGGGTGGTGGCGTAATACTTGATAACGTCTGGCGGCATAGGCATGGTGATCACTGTGACGCTGCAGCTGAAATAAAAACATATTGGTTAAGAAATAATTACTGTTCCAACTGTGTTCAATGTTAACCCTTTGATATTTGCCATTACTTTGTATTTCGCGATGTAAACCATAATGCTCTATGTAATTTATAACCTCTAACAATGTGAAGGCCACAACGCTTTGTGCCAAAAAGAAGCCTGCGCCTAATAAAAAATCACTGCCCAAAAGCGTAAAGAACAATCCCATAAGGCACGCGGCCACAACACTTGCTAAGTTGTACCAAATTAATTCATTTTGGCTGGACAGTAATCCTAGTCCTTTTTTATTAAGACGTTTCTTTTGAATCTTCCAAGCATTTTTAAAGTTACCCACATAGGCTTTGGGTAAAAAATTATACAAACTTTGTTTGTAGCGCGACGAGCTTGCGTCTTCTGGGGTCGAGACATGCACGTGGTGACCGTAAATATGTTCAACTATGAAACCCGCGTAACTTACCAGTGAATATAAAAGTCCGCCCGCTACTTTTTCAAGTTTTGTATTTTTATGAATCATTTCGTGACCCACGTTAATTGCAATGATGCCGCCCACTACGCCCATGGACAACACAAAACCTATTTGCCCAAGTATGGAAAGTTCAGTCCAGGTTATTAACAGATATCCAGTGCTAAACAGGCATATAAAATATAAAGGCAGACATGATAGGGCGAGGTAACGGTAGAACTTCTCTTGGCTTAAATTGGGTACATCCTCTTCACTTGGGTTTACGGGGTCTTTACCCAGTAGTAAGTCCAATACAGGAACCAAAATATACACCACAAGCAGTGTCAGAAAGGCAAAAAAATCATGGTAACCGCTAAGGTTCCCCCAATAAAAACTTAGGGCAGGCATTACCAGCGGCATTAAAAAAATAAAATAACCGTATTTTTTTACCGTTAATGCCACGTTAGGTTTAAGAGATTGTAGTTGCATGATCGGCTCCTGCGGTGCAAACCGCTAAGACAAATGAGTAAGTCTTTAGAGCATAGACGCTAGATTATAGGATTGTCAAACAATCCGGTTGTTTGTCGTAAAATTGGCGTATTTGAACGATATATAGTCAAAAATATGCCTAATTACTCAGATATTTGCTCTCGAACTCCTTTAAGGGCAATGCTGGGTCCCAATGAAACCCTTGGGCTACTTGGCAGTTAAGGCTTTTTAGGTACTCAGCCTCCTCTTCAAACTCCACCCCTTCGGCCACAGTATGGGCATGGGTAGAGTGGGCCAGTTGTATAATGGCTTTTACAATATTTTGGTTGGTTTCATTAATATGAATGTCGTGAATGAAGGTCATGTCAATTTTAATTTCTTCGGCTTGCATGGTTTGTAAATACTGCATAGAGCTATAACCCGTGCCAAAGTCATCAATTGAAATTTTAAAACCTGCTGCTCTTAACATTTTAACGGTAGACAAAAATTTGTCAGGGTTATCCATTACTGCCGACTCGGTGACCTCAAGGGTGATTTGTCTTGCCGCGATCTGGTGTTCAGAGAAGGTGTTTTGTAAGTAGGGCAGCAGGTTGTCTTGGGCTAAATCCAGTGCCGATAGATTAATAGAAACCTTAAAGCCGTCTATGTTGGCGCCGTTGTCTTTTAACTGCTTTAACCACTTGCATGTTTGTCTAATGACTAATTGAGTAATGGGAAAAATGAGCCCACTTTTTTCGGCCAATAAAATAAATTGTGCCGGGGGGATATTGCCTTTTTCGGGGTGAAACCAGCGCAATAAAACTTCACCGCCGTTTAAACTGTTATCACTTAAATTAAATTGAGGCTGAATATAAATATCAATATTTTCATAAATAATGGCCGACTCTAATTCGTGCATTAAATCTAACTGTTCATTGATTAGCGTATCTTGCTCTGGGTTATAACGTTGGTATTGATTGGTTTTTCTCTCGCTACTTAATAACGCCGTTTGCGCTTGCAGGTAAACCGTATTGAAATCTTGGGGTGAATCTAAAAATGCGTAACCTACTTCTAGTTCTATGCCCATTTTAATGGCACTTAACTGCACAATGCGGTCAGACTCTTTAATAATAATTTTAATGACCTGTTCTAGATTTTTACTGGCGTCGCATTTGTCGACACTGAGTAACATTAATATTTGGGAACCAGGCAAAGCAATAATGTGCACTTTCTCTCCGGTAGGCAGCGGCAAGGCTACCCCCCAATTTTGATGGGATAAAAACTGGCTAATATGGTTGGTAAAATAGTCGTAGCTATTAGAGATAATAACCGGTCCATAAAGGCTGAGCATTTCTCTAAAGCCTTTAGGATTAGCCACCAAAACGGCTATTTTTTGATGCTGGATAAATATTTGCGGCAAGTATTCAGGTAGTATTTGTTTTAAATAGCTAAAGTTTGCCACCACCGAATCGGGCTGCATATATGACTGGCTAAGTAGTTTTTTCTCGGTGTATTTAATGCGACTGGCCAAGGCAATAGACAATAAAAATAACTCAGCCATCGTGCCAAATAAAAAACCATGCATAGTAAAAAAATTGGCCGGCAATACATCCATAAATGCCATCATGCCAATGGCGCCACCTACTATGGTAAAAGACCATGACAATAAAAAATATCGTGCCGGATAAAATTTGTTTTTAAGGGCGCGATAACCCAGTGATAAACCAAAGGCACTACCCAAAAACTGAAGCACCGAAAAGGCGGCGATAGTGTTGTATTCAGCTACCCAAAAACAGGCGAAAGCCCCGACTAACCCCGATACACTAAAGATATGCAGGTATTTATAATGATTAGGCGCGTATTTTTTGGCTTCTAAAAATACATTGGCAAAATTAACAATAATAAATATGAGCAAAAAATTCATGGTCATAATATTTTGTGACAGAATAACTTGAACCTTTAGCGGCCATAACCAAAACCCAAAACCGTTTAAGGTAGAAAAATAAACAAAGGCGGTGCTGTGAAAGGCCAAATACCATAAATAAGCTAGGTTGGGGTTCATGGCGTATACAAATACATTGTAAAGGGCGGTGGCCAGCAATACGGCAATCACTGCCGCCCAGAAAATATCCTGTAAACGTGTCTCTTCTTTATACTTATCGGGTTTGTACAGTGTAATGGGCATCAAGCCCGGGCCGTCACTTTGCATGCTAATCAATAGGTTAAGCTGTTGGCCTGCTTGAATATGGAAGCGAAAATGAGGGCTGTGGTACGGCCCATCCCAGGACGGGGTGCTATTTACTCCTAACTGTTTACTGTGAATTAGCTGCTTTTCATTAAACAGGTAAAGATTAAGGTTTTGCAATATATGAATGTTCACGACTAATACATATTCTTGCGCAGGGCCGTCAAAATCACCCGTTAACGTTATTTTGTGCCAGCTAGTATTAGGCCCAGGTTCAATGGCTTTGCTGTAAAGCTGGTGGGTATAAGTCTGGTTTAACCAATGTTGGGGCTGAGTGTTGAGGTCTGAAGGCGTTAGGGCTGAAGTTAATAGAGTAGGCAGTGGCTGCTGAATTTTAAGGGTGTCTTGGCCATTAAGCTTAAGTTCTAGGGCGACACTGGGGGCGCTCATCAGCATGCCCAGCAGCACAGTTATGGTAAATTGGGTTAGCCATTGGCCCATGAATGTCATGCCTTAACAAGTTTTTCCCTGCATTAAGACTAGCTTACAATGACATTCAATGGGCACTTAAAAATAGAACATTTACGCCTGAATTTGCCATTCACTGCCCGACTCTTCGTCTACTTTTACGCATACTAAGCGTTTGTCGAAACAGGGCAATATGTCGGCTAAATGATGGGTCACGTACAATAGGCTGGTTCCTTGTTGCTGCGCTAACAGTTCAATGAAGCCCAATACTAGATGACGGTTGCTTTCATCCAGCCCCTGACAGGGTTCGTCCAGTATGAGCAGGGCAGGTTGCTTGATCATGGCGCGGCAAATAAGCACTAAGCGCTGCTCACCAAAGCTTAACTGTTGCAACGGTAGGTTGGCTTTGTGCGCAAGCCCCACTTGTGCAAGCCAATCTTGTGCCAGTGCTTTTTGTAAGTCACCCACTTTGCTATAAAGCCCAATAGTGTCAAATAGGCCACTGACCACTGTGCTTAATACATTCACAGTGCCCTTGTATTGCCACTGTAGGCTCGCGCTAATGATGCCTATGTGTTGCTTAATATCCCAAATGCTTTCGCCGCTACCACGCTTAATGCCAAACACAGTTAGATCGTTGGCGTAACACTGAGGGTGATCGCCGGATATTAAGTTAAGCAGAGTGCTTTTACCGCAACCATTGGGCCCTTGTATAACCCAGTGTTCACCCTGGCCAATGGTCCAGTTTAGGTTGTCAAAAATAAGACGGTCGGTGTAGGCCACACGGCCATTGTTTATTTTTACCAAAGGCTGATCCTGAGGTAGGGATAAGTGTGGCGTGGCGGCATCTTTTTTAGGCAAGGTAAATTCTTGATTAGAAAAATGCAGTAAGGCCTTAACGGTGTCATGCTGCAATATTTCATCGATTGGACCTTGCAGCTCAAGGGTTAAATTATGGATAAAACCTAAGTGGCTTACCCAGCTAGGCACTTCATCTAGGCGGTTTAATATCAGTAAGATGTTTTGCCCTGCACTGTGTAATTCATCTAACAGGTTTTTTAAGTGCAGTTGGCTGCTGGCATCTAGGCCATCAAAGGGTTCATCTAATACCAGTAAATCGCAGTTCGTTAACAATGCACGGATTAAAATGACTTTGCGGGTCTCGCCGGTGCTTAGTTTACGAAAGCCTTTATTTAATACTGCAGATAGGTTAAAAAGTTCTACCCATTTATTAATGGTTTGGGTGTCGTCGCTGACTTCACTGAACATCTCACTGACCAGTGTACCCTCCCATATCACGTCTAAAATACTGCCGTCGTCACGTTCTTTTTCACGTTCAATTAAGGCTTTTTGTTCTTCAAAGCTCACCACATGAATGGTGCGTCCAGCCAAACCCTCTATGGTGCCGTGTTGTAAACCTAGAGTGCCATTAAACAAGCAAGCAAGTGCCGACTTCCCCGAACCATTGCCACCAATAATGGCCCAGTACTCGCTGTCTTGCAGCGTTAATGCCGGAACTTTTAAAAATTGTTTTTTATGAAGTTCGGCTTGAATGTCAGTAAAGGAATAGCTGTGGGACATAAGGATCACGTAAAGGTTTGACGATAATTAGCGCTATTTTAGCGCAAAATCAGCCCACATTGTCCATTCTTTGCAAGGCCTAGGTAACTATTGGGTGAATAAATGGGTAGGAGGGTAAATGAAGGTTGATAGTGGCGCAGCTAAAAATGTGATGTTCGTCACGTTTAGTGTTTGTTGGGTGGTTCTTTAGGTGGCTTTAAACGGCGATGTGCTCAGCTATGATTTGATAAAAATATAAAGAGAAAAGCCATGATGACTCGCAAGGAATGC
>JAPYOO010000086.1:12518-14511 GCA_029938135.1 Bermanella sp.
GCTATGATTTGATAAAAATATAAAGAGAAAAGCCATGATGACTCGCAAGGAATGCCCGGTGTTTATGCCTGTATCGTTAAGCTTTTGCGGTAATGTGGGCCGTGTCTCATGAATATCGCGGTGGTATGTGCCGCTGACAATGCAAGTCAAGCGGTGGCGCTGGCGTTTAAAAAAGCCGAGTTTAATGTGACCTTAGTGGTGACCACAAGTAAACCGGTAGCCTGTACGGAAATGGCGGTGGTGAATGCCAGCCTTGCAAATGTTAAGCAGTTAAGTCAGGCCTTTGCCGGTGTCGATTTCGTGTATATAAGTATTGGCGGTCAGGATTCTGTAGAGTGCAAGCAGCAGATAATTCAGGGCACAAAAAATATTGTGGCGGCAGCAAAAGCCAGTAAAGTGAAAACACTTGGGTTTTTGTCAGGCGTAAATGTGAATGTTGAAACGTGTGAAAATAATTATCAAGTTGCGGCCCAGTATGACGCTGAGTTAACCATAAAAAATAGCGGCCTAAACTATTTAATATTTTGTCCCAGCTGGTTCATGGAAAGTTTGGAAAACTTTTACCAAGATGGCAAAGTTTGTTTGTTTGCCAAAAGCCGACAAACTATGCATTGGCTGGCGATGGCCGATTTTGCAAAAATGGTGGTGGCGTCATTTAGTGATGCGCGCCTTAATAGCAGTAAAATATTTTTAAAAGGCCCACAAGCGTTAACCTTGCAACAGGCTCTTGAGCAATATGTGAAGGCGCTGCACCCTCAAGACGTGTTTATCATTACGCCAGTTTACTTAGCCTGGGTGATGATTAGTTTTGGTGATCAAAAATTAAAACTGCACTGGGCCAATATGTGTCGTTTTTTTGAAAGTGTCGGAGAAGAGAAAAGTGACTGCGGCGCACGTCAATATTTACCGACGCCACAGTTTTCGTTAGAGGCTTGGTGTCAGATACAGTCCACTGGCCAATATCAACTGGCCAGTGGACTGGTATAAACCTTCCGCCTCGTAGGAGCGTGCTTGCACGCGATGAACCTGCATGGAAGTCATCGCCGCTAGTGCGGTTCGTTTGCAAGCAAACTCCTACAAAAAACAAACGCCAGACATCAGGCATACCATTATAAACTGCTCCTGCGTTTCTAAGATACCGGCCATCCCTGGCCATAAAAAAAAGCGCCGAAGCGCTTTTTTAGAAACTCACATACAAGAGTATTAAAACTCGCCGTTGTGATAAATATTTTGCACGTCGTCTAGTTCGTTCAACATATCAATGAACTTATCAAACATCTCAACATCTTCACCAGTAACCGGTGTGGTGTTATGAGGGATGAATTGAATCTCGTCTACTTCAAATTCTACTTCACCCAACGCCTCTACTAAGGCCGTTTTGGCTTTAAAGTATTCGGTGTGGGGCGCAAAAACCGTAATGTGGCCGTCTTCACTTTCCACATCGGTCACGTCTACATCGGCTTCCATTAATGCTTCAAGAATCGCATCTTCATCGTCGCCTTTAAACACCAAAATGGCGGCGTGATCAAACATGTGGCTCACGGCACCCGATGTACCAATTTTACACTTAGTTTTGGTGAAACACTGACGTACATCGCCAAAGGTACGGTTAGGATTATCGGTTAGGCAATCAACAATCACCATAGTAGATCCCGGACCGTAACCTTCGTAACGGGCGGTATCAAAATCTTCACCGCCGCCGCCTTTGGCTTTATCTAGGGCTTTATCAATAACGTGAGTAGGTACTTGGTCTTTTTTAGCTTTTTCGATCAGGCTACGCAAGGTTAGGTTGCCAATAGGGTCAATGCCGCCTTTTTTAGCGACTACATAGATCTCACGACCGTATTTGCTGTACACCTTAGCTTTGGCATCAGATGTTTTTGCCATGGACTCTTTGCGGTTTTGGTAGGCTCTGCCCATCTTTGCGTCTCGATTTTGGGAATAATAAGTTAATTAGGGCAAATTTTACCGCACCGTAGCCATAAGTCCATGG
>JAPYOO010000399.1 GCA_029938135.1 Bermanella sp.
CTTTGTTTTAGGCCCTTACTCTCAAGTCCATCCAAGACGCTGTAGACAAAACCAGGTCCACCGCAGGCCACCACTTCAATTTGCTCAATGTTGTTAATATCTCTGGCAATGAGCTCTTCTACCGTGTGGCGGGTAAAAAATTCACAGTCAGGTTTATCACTGGTCATAGCATGAAACTTAATTAAACCTTGATCGGCCCATTGCTGAGGCAGATCACTGTAAAAACTATGGGCTTCACGATTTACCCAGTATAAAGAAAGGGCGCTGTGTTGGTGCTTAAATTGCTCTTCTATCATGGCTTTGGCTTGAGCGAAGCCTGTGCCTGCCACAATAAAAATCAGAGGGTGGTGCAGGTTACTAGGATCTTGATTGGGCTTTAACCAGACATCCCCTTTAGGCAAACGCACCCGCACCGTGGCATTGTCTTGCAAATATTTAAGGATGTTTTGGCTAGACTCGTTGTCTTTATCTACTCCTAAATGCAATTCAAGCTCACGCTGGCCGGGTGCGTTGGCGATAGTGAAGGGATATTCACCGCCGTCTATTAGCAGTTCTAAATATTGGCCTGCGTGGTAATCGGCCAATTTTCCAGCGGGCGCGAGTAGATTCACTTGATATACGTGATCATTAAGTTGAGTGACGTTGTCTATTTGAAATGCGATGTGCTGCAAAGAGATTTCTCCGGGTCCTAACACTTTTTTTAACTCCAAAATCAGGTCGCTTTTAGCCATGCTTACACACGTGAGCAACGGATTTACATCTGGATGGTCTGCGTTAAAAGACCCTTCCGGGGTTTGTACTGTGCCTGCCATTAAGGTTGCACGGCAAATTTCACACACGCCATTTTCACAACTTCTACGAATGTGAATACCGGCGCGTGTGGCTGCGTCTAATATGTTTTCATCAGGTAAAGCCGTAAAGCTTAAGCCTTTAGGCTGTATAACTATTTGGTGGCTCATATCAGTATAGTTTAGGTGGCGTGTCTGCGCTGCCGTCCATAATACCTAACTCATCCCATAGAGAATCAACTTTATCTTTAGTGGTTTGATCCATCACAATAGGCTCACCCCATTCCCTATCGGTCTCCCCTGGCCACTTATTGGTGGCGTCTAGGCCCATTTTACTGCCTAAACCAGATACCGGTGAGGCAAAGTCTAAATAGTCTATGGGGGTTTGATCTATTAATGTGGTATCCCGTGTGGGGTCCATACGTGTGGTAATGGCCCAAATTACATCGTTCCAATCACGGGCATTTACATCATCATCGGTGATGATTATAAACTTGGTATACATGAACTGGCGTAAAAAAGACCATACCCCCATCATGACGCGCTTGGCGTGGCCGGGGTATTGTTTCTTAATGGTTACTACCGCCATGCGATAGCTACAACCTTCGGGCGGCAGATAAAAGTCGGTAATCTCTGGGAATTGCTTTTGTAAAATAGGCACAAACACTTCGTTTAATGCTACACCTAAAATTGCGGGTTCATCCGGTGGACGGCCAGTATAAGTACTATGATAAATAGGATCTTTTCTGTGGGTAATACGCTCAATGGTCATGACCGGAAAGCTGTCTACTTCGTTGTAGTAGCCAGTATGGTCGCCAAATGGGCCCTCGTCTGCCATATCATCTGGATAGATGAAACCTTCCAATACAATCTCGGCACTGGCGGGCACTTGTAAGTCATTACCTATGCATTTCACTAGCTCTGTTTTACTGCCTCGCAGTAAACCGGCAAAGGCGTATTCAGATAACGAGTCGGGCACGGGGGTGACCGCCCCTAAAATAGTAGCCGGGTCAGCGCCCAAGGCGACAGCAACTGGATAAGGTTTTCCTGGGTTTAATTGTTGAAACTCACGGAAATCTAAGGCGCCGCCACGGTGGCTTAACCAACGCATGATCACGCGATTTTTAGCGATCACTTGTTGGCGATAAATGCCTAAATTTTGGCGTTCTTTATTCGGTCCACGGGTAATGACCAATGGCCATGTAATGAGCGGTGCAGCATCGCCGGGCCAGCAGGTTTGAATGGGAAATTGGCTTAAGTCTACATCGTCGCCTTCCAGCACCACTTGCTGGCAGGGGGCTTTTTTAACCACCTTAGGACCCATATTAAGCACTTGCTTAAAGATGGGTAGCTTCTCCCATGCGTCCTTAATACCTTTTGGAGGTTCGGGCTCTTTTAAGTAAGCCAGCAACTTGCCCACTTCACGCAATGCGCTGACATCGCTTTTTCCCATGCCCATGGCCACCCGTTCTGGGGTGCCAAATAGGTTGGCTAATACAGGAATTTTGTGGCCAATAGGGTTTTCAAATAATAGTGCAGGGCCACCGGCACGCAAGGTGCGGTCGCATATTTCGGTCATCTCAAGAATAGGATCTACAGGTTGGCTAATGCGTTTAAGCTGCCCCTGCTTTTCCAATTGAGCGATAAAATCTCGTAAATCCTTATATTTCATAGGATAACTTCTTTCCTAATCGAC
>JAPYOO010000400.1 GCA_029938135.1 Bermanella sp.
CGTTTGATGTTCAACCCCTTTTTGAAAGTTTGTTTTGATGTTTCTTTTTGGTAACAGATTCATCAATTTGTGAACTTTCAAACCCTTCAATTTAGTGCCAAGTTATTGACTCTGCCTTGATGAGGAGGCGCATTCTACCCGCATGCATTTTATAGTCAACAAGGAAGTGAAATAGTTTTCCTGCCAACGAATCTAAAGATTAGAAGAGCATTTTACTTGTGCAAGTGAGACTGGAGATTATTTGTAAATAAGGGAGGTAAAAACAGAGGGACTTTAAGAATATACCCAAGCTAAACAATGTTAGCCTGGGTAGGGGCGCTTAATTAAGCGACTTTACGATTTTTAAACCACTTCCAAGCTGTCATCACCGGACCTGAGGATCCGTAGATTAAGAACACACCCAAAAGAATGGTAGGTGGATCTAGGGATACAACGGCAAAACCACCCACTACGGCCAACATAGCCACAAACGGCACCTTACCTTTAAGATCAATACCTTTGAAGCTGTGATATTGAACATTACTCACCATCAACAGACCAGCTGTACCTACAACTAATGACATTAAAATTGCCACATCCGGACCACTCACACCATATTCACTTAATGCCCATAGGGTACCGGCGACTATAGCCGCTGCCGCTGGACTGGCCAAACCGGTGAAATAGTTTTTGTCTGCTGTATCTATTTGAGTATTAAAACGCGCCAATCTTAATGCCGCACCTGCCACATAAATGAAGGATGCAATCCAACCTACCTGCCCTAATGATTGAAGCGACCAGCTAAACGCAATTAATGCAGGTGCAACGCCAAAGGAAACCATGTCGGCTAAGGAATCGTATTCGGCACCAAATTCGGATTGAGTATTGGTTAAACGAGCCACTCGACCATCTAGACCATCTAGGATCATCGATACAAAAATAGCGATAGCCGCTTTTTCGAAGTCACCATTCATAGACGCGACGATCGCGTAGAAGCCGAAGAATAAGGCCCCTGTGGTAAATAGGTTAGGCAGCAAGTAAATGCCTTTACTGCGTAACGTTGCTTTTTTTGTTTCTGGCTGCTGATCTTGATTCAATGGAACTACCTTTTGCTCTTCCGCTGATGACATGGACGAACCTGTTATTATGTTTCGGGCATCTTATGACATATTTCGCTAAATTGCTCGCACGTATAATAAAGATGCCAATTAACACTAATATTAGCATAAACAATCATGGCTTGACCCAATCCTCACTTACCTGCCAAAACGCCTGCACAAGTGGATTACTTAAATGCTGATTCACTACACACAAACCCACTGAAAACGGCTCGAGTTCAGGGCGCACGTGTAAAATACGCACCTTTTCAGCCATAGGGCTATTACTTAATACTAAGTCAGGCACCACCCCTACCCCAAAACCCAGCGCCACCATTGCAACTATTGCCTCATGCCCACTGACCTGTGCATAAATATTGGGTTTTATAGCCAACTGTTTGAACCATAACTCTACACGGGTACGTGCAAGTCCCGTTTCAGACAGAATCATGGGGATGGTTTGCCAATCAAAATCACCACTATTAAGCACATCCGTGACGGGGCCGCTTTGATTGGGCGCTATAAAGGTGAGCGGCACTGGCAGCAAAGGTTTAAACGCAAGTCTTGTGGGTAATTGATCTGGGCGAGCACCAATGGCGATATCAACCTCACCCGCCAAAACGGTATCTACCGCTTGCGCTGCATCACCGGTTCTTAAACGTATATCAACTTTAGGGTGGCGCTCTCGAAACACAGCCAATAAATCAGACAAGAAGCTGTAACTGGCTGTGACTGAACAATATAGGCTGAGCTCACCACTAAGTTCGCTGGCCTGAGTATGAAGTTGACGCTGTAGTTGCTGGTATTGCTCTAAGCTGCGCTGGGAAAATTCTCGAAATAAGGCGCCCGCCTGAGTTAAGCGTACTTCGCGACGATCACGCTCGAACAGTTGCTGAGATAACTCGCTCTCTAAGCGCTGCACCACACGACTCACTGTAGAAGCAGATGTGCGACAACGGGTCGCGGCCTGCCCATAATGCAAGGTTTCGCACAATGCGTCGAAAATCGTTAAGTCTTTAAAATCCATTACAGCCCCTTTTATATATACCCGTATGAACACCCTCTCAGCTAACTTAGCGATAATACCCACTACATTCGCACACTTAAGTATCACGCTCTTTTCATTGCAACTCCTTATTGCAACTCCTTGTTGCAAAGAATGCAACAAGCCATTGCAAATATAGCGTTTTACGCAACAGTATTTTTTGACTACACTTCAGCCCAATTATTGGATTCAAATACACCTAAGCCGTTTACGGCCAATCTTTAGTGGAGCTCCATCATGGGCCAGAACTACTTCAACACATTAAATCTACGTGAGCAGCTAGACCAGCTAGCACGTTGTCGTTTCATGGACCGCAGCGAATTCGCTAACGGTTGTGAAGCATTAAAAGGCCT
>JAPYOO010000087.1:0-5622 GCA_029938135.1 Bermanella sp.
CACCCATAAAAAAAGCGAGCATAAAAGCTCGCTTCTTTTTAACTCACTAGGCCTTAACGCGGCCTAAAAAGTGATGTTATGCGCAGCACTTCTTGTATTTTTTACCGCTGCCACATGGGCAAGGGTCGTTACGGCTAGCTTGTTTAGTCGTTACCGCAGCAGTCACTTCCGTTTTGCTTTGTAATATTTCAAGGTCACGAATGTTCTCTTCTTCTTCAGGGTTCACCTTAATGATGCTGGCCCAACCGTTTTCAGAGAAAACAGTAATCAATTCTTGCTTGCGCTCTTCAGTTTGAACACTGATGTTGGCAGGGGCTTTATCGGTACCCAAACGTACTGTATTGCTTACTGCAAAGCCGGCACTGCTGTGTTCGGGCTTCTTCATGGATCCGCCTTTGTAGAAAAACTTAGACATGTTTGGGGTCCTTTATAGGTGACGGACAAAATGTATAACAACACATTTTGTGGGTAATATTTGATTGATAGGCATTGTAGAGCAATAAAGAGGGGATATCACGGACTAACAGCGCAAATTAAGCGCACACTCAACAGGGTTAATACAGGCAGTTGTCTAAGAAGTACTTAAGGCTGCGGTTTGGGTTTGCCTCGAACGGGGTTTCTAGCACTAATATGTGTGCCATGCGGTCTAATCTGAAGTTACGAAAGTCGTCTCGTAATTCGCACCAAGCCAGTAAAGTCCAGCGTTCACCCCAAAATATAAGGCCTAAAGGCCATAGAGTACGCTGGGTGGCGGTCTGTTCTACGTCTTGGTAGTTAATGGTGATTTTAAGCATGCCATCACAGGCTTTGCGCAATATTCCATGTTTAGAGCGCTCGCTATTATGTTTATCAAACTTGGGTACTTGATAGGGCTGATTGTCGGCTTTTTGCAATAATGTGTCGGGTAAAATGGCGCGAATTTTACTTTCGGCCTTGGCGGCTGCGCGGGCCAACTCGGGGTCGGTCCAGGCTTGTACGATACTGCTGCCCAATAACAACGCCTGTAGCTCTTCAAAATCAAACATTAAGGGGGGTAGTTGAAAGCCAGGTGCCAGCAAATAGCCAATGCCCGCTTCGCCATCAATGGGAATGCCCGACTGCTGCAAGGTTTGAATGTCGCGGTAAATGGTACGCGTGGTGACTTCCAGTACAATCGCCAACTGTTCGGCCGTGATGGCCATGCGCCGACCCCGTAATAGGTTCACTAGCTGAAAAAGGCGTTCAGATTTATGCACAGCACCTTCCTTTATTAGACGCCTTAATTTGGCCATGCATAGTAGCAGTGCAAGGCCTTGGCTGGCCATAACGACGACCAACCAAGCGTTTTATTAAACGCTATGCCATAGATTTTATTCTTTCGTTAGCAAGCGATGCCATTACCGGCATGTGTTGCATCACCACCGATTCCTTATCAATGCAGCCCATTAACCCTTTGCATTCTTGCGCAGCCATAAAGGCCTCACCGGCATTTTGCGCATTTTGTGCGTTTTGCCAAAATACAATATCTACCCACGTGCCGTCTTCTTGCTGAGCCAGGGCGCGATATTCAAAGCCTTCTTGCTGAGCGACCCAACGGTCTACTGATTCACTGGCCTTTAAAAACACGTTTGAGGTTACGCCGTCACTTAGTTTAAACGAGACCATTTCAATGGTGGCTGACATGTTTGTTCCTTTTCATCATGAATAACGCCTTAAGGGTTAAATGTCCGCCCTTGTGGCAACATGTTCATCATAGGCCAGCCTACTGACAGGCAGTGTCAGTAGGCTTTTAATTGAAATCAGGGGTATTTGTAAAGCCACCTAGTGTAGGTAAGCCTGCAAAAAGTAAATTCTGTGACTAGTCTTAAGCTAGTGGGTAAACGGGGGGGTGGTCATGAGTAAGCAAGTGCAAATACACATAGTATGGATGGCCTTATTGATGTGCTGTTCATGGGCTCAGGCCGAGCAAAAGCAAGTATTTGGTGATTACGAAGTCCATTACATTGGCCTTACTAGCACCGACTTATCCCCGCAAGTGGCTCAACAATATGGCATTAGTCGTAGTCGAAATTTGGGCTATATCAGTATCTCGGTGTTAAAGACGGGTCGTAAAAATGCAATAGATGCCAATGTAGACGGCAGTATGGTTAATTTGCTGGGGCAATATAAACAGCTGGATTTTACAAGGGTTCAAGAAGGGCACGCTATTTATTTTTACAGCACCTTTAAATTTGATGCTGAAGAGATTTACAAATTTAATATCAACCTCAAAACGGTTAAACCCAAAAAAGAGCTTATCCTTAAATTTGAGCAAAAGTTCTATAGGTAGTTAACTGGAGGCTTTGTGCGCACTTTCCTCGGCAGCATGTAGGTGTGCCAGCCGAGGTGTAACTGAATGTTATAATTCAGTGAATTAATTTCTGCCCGCCATCACACCGCCATCAATATCCCAAATAGCGCCCGTTACCCAGCTGGTATCGTCACTTAAAAGATAGGTGATGGTATTGGCAATATCATGCGCCTGGCCAATACGCCCAATGGGATGAAAGTCATTAAAACCGGCTAAGGCTTCATCCATTTCGGCGGGGTTAATAAAGGCTTCATATATAGGCGTTTTTACTACGGCAGGGGATACCGCATTTACACGGATATTATGTTCAGCAAGCTCCATGGCCATATGCTGAGTAAGTGCATGTAAGCCTGCTTTAGCCATGGAATACGCAGACGACGGGGTGGCTTTTATGGCCTGCTGTGCCCACATAGACCCAATATTCACGATGTTGCCACCCTGGGTATGGCGTATCATATTTTGTGCAACGGCTTGTGAAATAACAAATGTGGCCTTATTTAAATCTAAGTACGTGTTGTAGTCATCGCTAGTGTGTTCAATAAAAGGCTTGGGGCTAAAGTAGCCGGCGGCATTCACCAAATAACTAATGTGAGTATTGGCCGTATTAATATAGTCCACTAATTTTTGCACGCTTGTGGTGTTATAAAGATTGCTTTGTAAGCCACTGACGTTACTGTTTGTGGCCAGTGTTTTTAGCTGTGCGATGGCACGGTTTAGTTTGTCTTCATTGTTGCCCACGATAATAATATCAATATGCTGCTCAACCAGTTGCTTGGCCGTTTCAAGACCCATGCCGCTGGTGCCACCAATAATTAACGCGCAGCCTGTGTGATTAAAGTTCATTGTCTATTCCTAATATCTATAAATGTAAGAGTTGCTTAACTAAGCACTGGGGCCATATTAAGGGGGAACGGGATTGTAAAAAAGTAAGCACAATTTGGTGGGGTAGGTACTTTTAGGTACCACTTGTTGAATTCACTGGGCTAGTGAATTTAAGAAAATTTATCCTTTAAAAAAGGGCGGCTAAATGTGACGAACGGTGCTTGAAGGTGTAACCTTGTTGCTCTATTTAAGCGTTACCCTGTAGGTTGCCATGGAAAACGAAGGTAAAATATTTTCAAGAGTCAGTGGTCCCGGTAGAGGAGCTGCCATGGTTGAAACCATCGTAGGCTGTAAATGGTCACTGACGGTCTATCAGCTATTGGCCAATGATATTAATCGCCCTGGTGAAATGGTGAAGTCGGTTGAAGGCTTAAGCACAAAAGTATTGAATCAATGCCTGCGCCGAAACCTAGATTTTGGCATTCTTGAAAAAATATCATATCCAGAAGTGCCACCCCGGGTAGAGTATCAAGTCACCACGTTTGGACAAAAATTTATGGCGATAATGAAATCATTACAAGAACTGCAAGTAGAAATAGAAAGCGATAGGTAACAACGTTTTGTTATTGATTTTAGATGTGAAAATTAGAACCGCACTAAACCTCCATGCCAAAAGCCCGCAACCCTGCCTGCGCTCACAGGTAACGTCACGGGTTTAAGACTTCTATATTCTCAGTGCCACTAACCAATCAAGTGAAACTGACTGTCCATGCCTAGGTTGCGGGTGGGGATGATTTTTTGGTAAGCGTCACTGGCATACCAGTTAAGTGCACTTTCTTTATCCGGAAACTGAATCACCACCTTAGTTTGAAAAGCCGAGTCTCCGTGCAGAGTTTCAATGGCTCCCTTGGCAATAAACTCCCCCGAAAATGGAAGCAGTGTTTCGGCGGCTAAGGCGCTGTAGGTGCTTAGCTGGTCTTTATCAACAGGGGTTAGATCAACAATGATTAATGCGCTCATGGGGTTTTGTCCGTTGCTTGTGAGTGTTGACACAGCTTATGAGAATCATGAAAATACGACAATAGACAAAAACTGGACTGATTGTTTACTTTTATGGACAATACCAAGGCATGAACAATATAAAGATGCTTCCCACGTTACTGGTCTTTGCTGAAGTCGCTAAACAGCAATCTTTTACCTTGGCCGCCAAGCAGTTTGGTATGAGTAAGTCGGCGGTGAGCCAGCAGATTAAGCGACTAGAAGAGCACATTGGCCAGCAACTGTTATCCCGTCACACTAGGGGAATGTCGCTGACGGCCGCAGGCGAGAAGTTACTGTTGCGCAGTGAGCTATTGCAAGATCAGGTCAATTTGGCGTTTGAAGAGCTGAACAACAGCAAAGAAACCCCCTCAGGCGTTTTTGCCTTAACCATTCCTCACTCATGTGAGCGAGATATTGTTATTCCCGCCTTAAACCAACTGTGCATAGAGTTTCCACTCATTGAACCTAGAATTGTGGTCACCGATGAATCCAAAGATTTAATTCAAGATAACCTAGATGTTGCGCTGTACACAGGTGAGCTTAAAGACAGCAGTTACCGCGCATTGCCCATAGGCACAGTAGGCGAGATCATTTGTGCAAGCCCTGCGTATATTCAAAAAAATGGCCTCATAAAAAACCTAGAGGATTTAGCTAAGCAGCGCTGGATAGCGGCCCCTTGGCAAAATGAAACGTTAGCGCTTTACAAAAAGGCAGCGCTTGGCGATAAAATCGAGTTGGACGTTCATTTTTGTGCCCACACCAATACTTTGCCTACTGTGTTAGAAATGGTGGTTAATGATATGGGGGTCGCGTTGTTACCTGAATTTGTATTACAAAGTGCGCTGGCAAATGGCCGCTTGGTTAGAGTAATGCCGGCGTATCAGGGGCGGCAGTGGCCTTTTTATATGGTGCATCGATTTCAAGGGGAGAAGCCGGTTCATATCACGCGTTTTTATCAATTAGTAAAACACTTTTTTGCCAAGGCCAGTGCTAAGTATTGATAAATAATGGCACGCATAAGTGTTCATACTGTTACCGCCAGTTTGTAACCCTCGGCGCCACTTGAGCTGGCGTTGTTGGTCACTATTTTAATAATGCTCTGTAGTAGAGTCTTTACTAAATAATATTAGGTGCACGGCTATGTTTAATTTTTCGGGAAAAGTGGTGGTGATTACTGGTGGCGCCGGCGGCATAGGGCAGGCCCTTAGCCAGCAGCTTATTAAGCAGGGTGCACGTATTGTGGCGTTAGACCTAAACGTCGATGCGCTCACCCCAAGTGATTCACTGTTGCCCTTGGCCACCGACATTACCTGCGGGAAACAGCTTGCCAGTGCCCTTGAAAAAACCATCGAAAAGTTTGGATGCATTGACGTGTTATTTAATAACGCCGGCATTACCCACATGAGCCGTTTTATAGATACGGATGAGAA
>JAPYOO010000087.1:5722-14414 GCA_029938135.1 Bermanella sp.
GCACAGGTAAATGGTGGTGTGTCGTCACCGGGTGCATTAAAAAAGAATACGGGCGGAAAACAAGTGTCGCCCCAGGATGCCGCCGCACAAATTTTAAAGGCCGTCGTAACCGGTAAATCGAATTTATTTTTGGGTCGGGTGGCAAAAATTGCCCGTTGGCTGGTAGCACTGGTGCCCGCGCTTTACATGAGTATTATGACCCGTGGTGCTAAACAAGAATTTGAATAAATGAATGCTTATTGCCAGTAACATAAATACTTACTGGCAAAAAACGTGATGAGGGAGAGGTTATTTATAGCTGGGTGGCTTGTTCACTATTTTGAAGCGCGCGATCATAAACCGTAACGCCATCTATGATGGTTTTGTTAACCAATATATCCTTTATGTTGGCTGGATCATCTAACGGATTCTTTTGTAATATTACCAGGTCGGCTAATTTACCTACCTCAATTGATCCTATTAAGTCTTCTTTAAATATCTGCCAAGCGGCATCTATGGTGGTCGCTCGCAACGCTTGCATCACCGATATTCTTTCGCCTGCACCTAATACTTTGCCAGAGCTGGTTAAGCGATTCACGGTGCTCCACACCATCAGCATAGGGTCCATAGGAACAATAGGGGTGTCTAGGTGGGTGGTGAAACGTAAGCCTTTTTTAAGGGCGGTGTTAGTGGGGCTTATGCGTTGTGCACGCTCTTCCCCTAAAAATATGTCACGGTGGCGGTCCCCCCAATAATAAGTATGGGCGCTAAAAAAACTGGGGGTAATGCCCAGCGCAAGCATGCGGGTCATTTGGTCTTCGCGCAGCATTTGTGCATGAATCACTATGTGTCTGGGGTCGGCTCGGTAATGCTCTTTTTGGGCCGCATCAATAGCATTGATGATGTTATCAATGGCGGCATCGCCGTTACCGTGTATGGCCATTTGGTAACCATTTTTGTGAAACTTTTTAACGGTGGCGGTTAAGGCTGCGGCATCTATAGACGGGTAACCCACATCTGCAGTCGCCTTGCCAGGCGCTTTACTGTGGTAGGGCTGGGTTAAGAAACCGGTGTAAAGTTGCAATGATCCATCGGCCACAATTTTAATGGCCCCAAGGTAAAATTTATCATGGGCAAAAGGCGTTATGCTTTCTTTGCCATCAACAATTTCGTGGCCATATTCTTCGCTGGGCCATGCCACTAAGCGTAATGGGGTTAAGCCCATTCGGTTACTGTGTGACAAGCTGCCCATATGAGATTTTAGGGTTAAGCCATTTTGTGCTGTGGTCACGCCTTTTTCAAGATAGGCATCACTGGCGGCACGGCTAATTTTTAATACAGTATTGATTGGGAATTTAGTAGCTTTCGCGCGTGCTTGTGCAAAAGCGGTCTCTAACACTAGGCCGTTAAGTTTTCCGCTTTGGGCATCTTTAACGTATTCGCCGCCGGCAGGGTTGGGGGTGTTCTCATCTATATTTAAGGCTGTCAGCGCGGCGCTGTTTAATACGCCCATGTGCGCGCTAATGTGCCACAGCATTACGGGGTGTTTAGGACTAATGGCATCTAACTCTTGGCGGTTAAAATGGCGCTGTTCGGTATAGGCGGTATCGTCGTAGCCATAACCAATAACCCATTCACCGCTTTCAAGTTCACTTACTTTTTCTTTAATAAGTTGTAAAGACTGCTTGATGCTAAGTACATTACCAATCGGTGGGCTGTTTAAATCCAAGCCAATGGCCGACAGCCCTTGGCCGGGGTAATGACCATGTGCATCTATAATGCCCGGAATCATGGTTTGGCCTTTTAAATCAACAATCAAGGTTTTATCGTTTACTAAAGCGCGTATGTCTTCATCATTACCCACAGCAAATATTTTATTGTCCTTTAAAAATACGGCTTGATGGATACTGTTATTTTTATCCATGGTAAGAATGTTGCCGTTTAAAAATGCTTGGCTGGCAGGAGCATCAGGGTTAAGTTCAGAGTAACCCACCACTAAAACCGCCACTATCACGGTCAATAGGACCATGATGGCAACGCCTATTCTTAATAACAATACTTTCATGAGAGGTTTCCACAGTGAACAGCGCGCATGGTTTGCGGGCGATTTTATATTTATAAAAGCAATATAATCATTTTAAGCCCGAGCTGCAATTTTAAGCTTACCCTATCCAGAACAAATACAGTGAAAGTTCAGGGGTTTATAGGTTTTTTGTATTATGACAGCATCAATAGAGCAAATGCATATGATAGGAGCATATCTAAATTTAATGAGGGACTATAATGAACAGCAAGGGTGCGAACCTTAGGAATAGTTTGGGCGGCTCATGAATAAATATTGTATGTCACTTTTATTTTTGTATAGCTTAGGTCTACAGGCCGAGTCGTTGGTCGTTGGAATATCAGGGACAACGGCAAGGGGCATACCCGAAACAGTAGCGACCATCAAAGCGGCATTATTAAGCACTAACCTTGAGTTAGATATTAGGGAGTTTCCCGGCGAACGCAGTATTGTCCTGCTCACTCAAGGAGAAATTGCCATAGATGTGTATCGGCAACCGGCCGCAGTGGCTATGTTTGCCGATCTAATCCAGATCAAACCCTCCGTGGGGGTGTTAGAGTTTTGGCTGGTAACCCACAAGTCTAATGCGTATCTTTGCCAGCTTAATGAAGCGCAGCGTTCACGGAGAACGGTGGTGGGTGTTAGAGGAGCACGATTTTATGGGAACTATGTATATGATAATTTTTTAGCCCATGAGAAAGTGAATAACTTTTCACAGGTACTTGAAATGATAAGAGATAAAAGGGTGGATTTTAGTGTGTGGCCGGTCGCACCTTTAGAAAACGCTCTTAAAGACTACGGGTTTAATGCACATGTATGTAAAGGTAAACCCTATCTAACCCTTAAATTTTACAGCTACATTCATAAAAATTATTCTTGGGCGATTCCCAAAATTGAAAAGGCCTATAGAGAGTACTTTTTAAAATAATATGGGTTAGTTAGGGCATTATGCCGCCCTTAAGATATTAGTGGCCAGCGCAGGGTGAATTTGGAACCTTGCTTTATGGTTTTGTCACAGCTGGCACGTCCATCTAACTGAAAGGTCACAAGATTGTACATAATATTTAAGCCTAACCCTGTGCCTACACCTGCCATGTTACCCGAAAATGGATCAAAAATACTGTCAATAATATTCTTGTCTATGCCGGCACCATCATCCTGAAAAACCAGTATAAACGTCTCGTTGGTGACATACGCTTCAATCTGAATGCTCCCTGCGTTGCTGTCTTTAAAACCATGAGTAAGGGCGTTATTGAGTAACGTGAGTAAAATTTTCGAAAAAATACCGGGATCACTGGTAATAATTAATTCAGGGGTAACCTGAGTGGTGACCGTGATGTTACGTCTCATTAAATCTGATTCATAACTGTGTAAACATAATTGAATATATTCAATAACTGAAAAAGATTGAAATTCGGTTTTACTTTGATTGGTATCTAATTGTTTAAAACGGTTAATCAAGGTGGTAAGGCTTTGTAAATTTTCATGGCTTAAAAGGCAACTTTCTAAGCAAGAATGAACAAATTCATTTAAGTCTTCTTTGGTAATATTTTCAGATTTTATACTGTTGGATAAATTATCCACTAATTCTTTTACATAACTATTAGCGGTTATAGCAACGCCCAAGGGAGTGTTAAGTTCGTGAGCCATGCTAGTGAGCAACTTTGATAAAGACGCCATTTTAGAGCTGTTAGCTAATTCTTCCATAGAGTGTTTAAGCGCTTGAGTGCGCTGTGTAACCCTTAGCTCCAATTGTTCTTTTTGCTGGGCTAATTCAGTATTTACCAATTCCACTTTTTTATGAGAGCCTTTAAGCTCATCACTTGAGTGCCTTATTTTATCCATCATGCTATTAAAGTGGTTTTGCAGGGAATGCAGTTCGTTATCTTGTGCATCAATGGTCAATTTTTTATCCGCCAAATTGTCAAGATTAAACTGACTAAGTTGGTTGCTGAAATCAGTTAATGGTCGGGTCAGTAAGCGGTTGATAAAGTAAAGAAAGATAAACCACAGTGCGAGGGTTTTAATAAATGAGTTAATGATAATTAATATAAAGCCGTATTTAACTCGCTCTATTACAATACGGTTGCTGGAGTAAATAATTATTTCTCCAATATGGTCCTTACGATTTTCATTACTGGAATAATGAGTAAGGCGTGTATTTTTAGAATTAATTTGGGTGAACTGAATGTTATTATCGTTTGTCTCCAGTGTTATCTCACCACTGCTATTTAATTTTACACCAATGCCATGAACCAGTAAGCCACGGTGATCAAACACCTGAATACCGTCAATTACCGGTAGTTCATGCATGCCAATTAATATGGAGCCGATGAGGGTTTTATCGTAATTCCAAAGGGCATCTATAATGCCGGGAGTGAAGGTTTTTAATACCTGCTGCATTTCTAAGGATACCTCCTCCTTAGTATGGCGATACTCAAGGGTAATTTGAACAAGCGTAACAGCTATGGCCGCGAGTAAATATAGGCCAAAAATCCGTTTAAAAAGTTGATTTGATAACGTGCTTTTCATCATGTATTAATAATATTACTTCCTAATTTGCCTTGTGCGCAATAATACTAAATAATTTATCACTTATGGCTTCAAACTTTGACTTAAGCTCGCTGTCTGAATTTGAAATTTTAAATAGTTCGTCGGAGCTTTCTTCAAGTAATTCCAAAAAATGCTTTTCTTGATCTTCGGTTAGTGCCAAGCTTGAAAATGATGAATTTATATTTTCATTGAGTTTGGCTAAAGAGTCAGAGATATCTTTGTGTTTTTTATCCGCTAACAATTCAATGGTGGATAAAATGCTTTCTATATCCTCTAATGTTTGCTTGATTCGGTTAACCACCTGCTGCTCTTTTTCACTGGCAATATTTAGATTTTTAATGCATGCGGTGGCGCCATTTAAAATAGAGACAATGTGATCTTTTAAACGCCCCACCAACAGTTCATCATCGGGCATATTTTTAATGATTATTGATATATTTTGACTGGTGCATAAAACTCGTCGGCCAAATTCTACAACCTTTTCACCTCCAATAACTTCAGTCATTAGGGATATTTCCAAAGGCGCAACGGCTTTTCCATTGCACGCATTAAGCGTCTCCAAGCCGCCACGCAATTGCACGCAGGAATTTAAATCATAAGACTCTAGTGCGGTTAAAATCAAATGGGCCAAGGCATCTTGATCCTCGCATTCAAAACTGCCCTCCATGAATTGCAATACTACCCCCAGCTCGCCGCTGTTGGACATGGCCAGATGGGCAAAATTATTAGCATTTTTTAATTTGTCATCAAATTCATTTAATAGACTAAGGTTTTGATCTATTTTTGCCACAATCTCTTGAATGTCGCAGGGTTTAGTTAGATAGTCGGTGCCACCTGACTCATAACCTTTTAGTTTGTCGGTTATATCTGTTTGGGCCGATAAAAATACCACGGGGGTGGCACTGAACTGAGTATTTTTTTTAATTTTTTGGCAACATTCATAACCATCCATACCCGGCATGCGCACATCCATTAATACTAAATCAGGGGCGTCTTGCTCCATAGAATCTAGACAAGCCTGTCCTGACTCCACACACGTAACCCTAAATTTTTCTTCTAACACCCTTAGTATCAGCAGCAGGTTGGCGGGTTGGTCATCCACCACCATGATATGCATTTTAGTATTAGACATTTTATCTCTCGTAACATTTACGTATATAAGAAGCTCTAAATAGGTCTATATGTTCGTAATTTGCATTAAGGCCTCATAGAATATTCCATAAGGCCCTCTATACTTTAAACATTAGCACACTCATTTGAATGGGGTGCTTCAAAAGGGACTCATAACATCATGACGGGTTTAATTGCTGATATCACAAATAAGGGCTCAATATCTGTGTTTGAGGTCGGCTGGAATTGGAAAGTACTGTTGGCGGATGACGATGCCTTATTCCACAAAATTGGCCGCGCCTTATTAAACGGGGTTAAATTTGATGGGCATGAGATTGAAACCTTTATCAGTCATGATTATCAGTCAACCTGTGATTTTTTAAAGGCAAATCCGGATACCGCCTTGTTGATATTGGACATGTATATGGATGATGCCAATACGGGTTATCGAGTGATTGAGTATGTGCGCAACGAGTTAAAAAATAGTGAGCTAAGGATACTGCTTCATACAAGTGATAGCACCATAGAGTCGGAAGAAACCGCCCTTGATAACTACGCTATTAGTGGTTACTTAAGTAAGCTTAATAGTGATAAAAGCCAGTTATTAATAAAAGCCAAATTGGCCATTCGTTCTTACAATGATATTCGCCATATTCAATTATTAAATCATAAAAACACCGAACTGGAAAAAGAAATACAAGTGCGCATGCGCCAACTATTAGATGTAAGCGCAAAACTGCAAACCGAAGCAATCAGTCGAAAAAAAGCCCAAGAAAGCCTTAAAGAAATGAATGACAATTTGGAATTAGAAATTTGTAAACGTACTCAAGATGCCGAATCTGCTAAAGAAGAGGCCATTAAGGCCAGTCAGGCAAAAAGCGATTTTTTATCGCGCATGAGTCACGAGTTGCGCACACCTTTGAATGCGATATTAGGCTTCTCACAACTTTTACTGGCCGATAAACAATGCCAAGCAAACGAGCGCCAAAAGGAAAGCGCCGAGCAAATTAGTACGGCGGGTAAACATTTGTTGTACCTTATCTCTGAGATTTTAGATTTATCACGTATAGAGGCGGGTAAACTTAAAGTTAATATAGATGCAGTGGATGCGGTGGCGATTATTGATGATTGTGTTGTCAGCATGGCGCAAGTGGCTAAGGCCGACAATATTACCCTTCAGTTTTTACAAAGCAATGAGTGTATATGGGTTATGGCCGATGGCATTCGGTTAAAACAGACCGTATTAAACTTATTAAGCAATGCCATAAAATATGGCCCTAACGATGAAACGGTGAGTATTCGTGTACAGGCTAATGGAGATTATATTGAGGTGGCCGTTATAGATGCAGGCCCGGGTGTCAGTGTTGAAATGCAAGAATATTTATTTAAACCTTTTGAGCGAGGCACAAGTACCGAATCAAGCGTAGAGGGTACTGGTGTTGGGCTGGCGATCACTAAAAAACTGATGGAATTAATGCATGGGCGCATTAATTATAAAAATATTAAGCCTGTAGGTTGTGAATTTGTTCTTTCCTATCCTAAAGTTAATCAATAGAGACGTAATAATAGCTATTGATAGGTAATTTAAAGAGAGTGTATGACCAGAAAGCAGCCCAAAATTTTAGTGATAGACGATGACCCGGCCAGCCTTGCGCTGGTGAAGGCCACGTTGTCACAAGGAAATTTTGATGACGTTGATGCATTTTTGAATCCGCTACAGGGGCAAAAGGCCTATCAGAAAAACCAGTATGATCTAGTACTGACTGATTTACGTATGCCTGAGTTAAGTGGTTTTGACATCATCACCGAAATTGGAAATATACCGGGCGAAAAACCCATTATAATTGTATTAACCGCGCAAGCCGCAGCCGAAAGCGCCAACAAGGCAGTGCAAATGGGGGCTAAAAAGGTCTTTTTTAAACCTTATAAAGTGATTGAGCTCTTGGAGGAAGTAGAGCGCCTGCTGCACGACGCAAGTCCACAGGCGCATGGTTAGTTTGTAGGGCTTATATTTAGCGCACTTACATTGCTGTAAGGCCACCATCTATGGCGATAGTAGTACCATTCATATAACTGTTGTAGTCCGAACACAGCCATAACATAGCATTTACAATTTCCTGCATAGTAGCCAAGCGCTTCATGGGGTTCGCCGCTGCTATGTTTTCTTTGTTAATATGGGACTCTTTTTCAGCACTATCCATCATAGGGCTGTCCACGTGGCTTGGGCACAGGGCATTTATGCGTATTCCGTAACGACCATACTCGACTGCCGCCGAGCGGGTTAATCCTATTACAGCGTGTTTAGAGGCGGAATAGGTTGATAAGTTAGCCGCGGCACCCAATCCCGCTACCGATGATAGATTTAAAATAACGCCATTGTTAACCTCTTTCATGGCGGTGATTTGATGTTTCATGCAGGTAAATACGCCTTTTATATTCACCTTATATTGCATATCAAGTATCTCTAAATCTAATAGGTGGGTACGGGCGATAGGCTGTAAAACTCCGGCATTATTAATCGCCACATCAATTTTATCAAAACAATGTAAACAGTCGGCGACAAATTTTTGTACCAGTGACTCATCACTTACATCAAATGCACTGGCTAACACTTCGCAGCCCTCTTCGCGTAATTGTGCTGCTACCGCTTCGATATTCGCTTTATTCACATCACAAATGGCAAGTATTGCGCCGGCTTTAGAGAAATTCTGGGCGGCCAGTTTACCCATGCCAGAACCCGCGCCAGTAATCATGACCACTTTGTCGTTGTAATCTAATGTTTGCATAGTGTGCCCTTATTTTTTAAGCTTGTTAAATTGAGACGTGATACGTGGGAATAAAAAACGCCTAGCCACCCGCAAAGGTGTCTAGGGCACCTCTATTAATTGATTGCAGTCTCTGCGTGACCTGGCGCGTGCAGTTACAAGGCGAGCGCTGCAGAGAAATGGTTGTTCCATTTCCAAGGTGCGCAACGCCGTAAATGTATGC
>JAPYOO010000401.1 GCA_029938135.1 Bermanella sp.
CCCACCCCAGTCGCTTAATGGTATTAAAACTGGCCGAAGTGCTGGAACTGGGCGATAGGGATTCCTGCTATTTGTTAGTGGGGGCAGGCTACCAGCCCACCGCCAAATCGGTGGACTTTAATTCCAGTGAATACAAATGGTTGCGCAAAGCCATGATGTTAAGCCTAAAAGCCATGGACCCATTTCCGGCTGCGCTCATGGACCGGTACGGGCGTTTATTAATGGTGAATAAGGGCTGGGTATCGTTTCACCGCTTAACCATGAGCGAACAAGAGCTGACACAAACATTCAATCATTTTGAACTATTGTTCAGAGGTCAGCGCTCGGACGATGTATCGGAAGTAAAGCTCAATACCATCTCCATGATCTTAATGGCGTTACAGCAAGAGGACTTGCTCAGCGGCGAAGATTATTATTCCGAAGTAATTAACGACCTCATGGCCCATAGCCATATCCCCAAAGACTGGAAGAAACGGGCGGCCACTCTGGAACCACAGGCCAGCTTTAGAGTGCAAATGGACCTAGAGGGCAAGCCGCAAAATTTCTTCAGCGTCAGCCAAACGGTGAGCGCCATGGGGCCCACCTCGTTTATCTCTGAACCCAGACTCTCTATTAATACCCTGTATCCAGAGGATACGGAACTGGACATGAATGCATACCTGGATACCAGCCTAAAACACCCTTTATTGCCTTACTAATTCTCCTTACTGGCAGCTCTGAAAAATGAGCTTCCTGCAGATTTTCACACCTAAACTTCTGTAAAAATCACCTCTTTATTAATCCCACCAAACACCTCAATGTAACTTTTAAATTGATTTGACCAATCGGGTCATGGCCGAGACACTCCATCTTGGCCAAAATGAATATCAATTAATACTTAAAAGATCATAGGTAACAATATGGCAGCTCCGACCCTTAGTGAACGCGACCTTGAATTCATGCTTTACGAGCTATTTGATGCCGAGTCGTTAACGTCTCGCCCTCGTTACGAAGACCACAGCCGCGAAACCTTTGACGCGGCCATTACCACTGCCAAGGCTGTGGCGGAAAAACATTTTTTACCCATTCGCCAAAAAGTGGATAACGAACAACCCACATTTGATGGCATCAAAGTAAGCATGATCCCTGAAATCAAACCGGCATTAGATGCTGTGGTGCAAGCCGGTTTGTCTGCCCCGGCCAGTGATTACGAAATGGGGGGCATGCAACTGCCGCTTATTGTGGCAAGCGCCGCCAGTGCACACATCTCGGCAGTAGCCAGTACCACAACGGGCTATATTGCGCTTACGAATGCCAACTGTAACCTCATTGAAGCCCACGGCACCAACGAACAAATTGAGCGCTTTGTACAACCCATGCGTGAAGGGCGTTTCGCAGGGACCATGGCCATGACTGAACCCTCTGCTGGGTCAGGCCTTGCCGATTTAACCACCAGTGCCGTCAAAGATGAAAACGGTAACTACCGTATCAAGGGCAATAAAATATTCATTAGTGGTGGTGATCATGAGTTAAACGACAACATTATTCATTTGGTATTGGCCCGTGTTAAAGGTGCGCCCAAGGGCATAAAAGGCATTTCGTTATTCATCGTGCCTAAGTTCTTGGTGAACGATGACGGCTCCTTGGGTGAGCGTAACGAGGTGGCATTGGCCGGTTTATTCCACAAGATGGGTGGCCGTGGTCAAACCTCGTGTGCCATGAGCTTTGGTGAGCAAGACGGCGCCATCGGTTATCTGGTCGGTGAAGAGAACAAAGGCCTGACCTACATGTTTCACATGATGAACGAAGCCCGCATCATGGTGGGCACCAGTGCCGCCGCCACCGCCCTCACCGGTTACCAGTATTCATTAGATTATGCCCGCGAACGCCCACAGGGCCGTTTACTGGCCAACAAAGATCCACAGTCGGCACCGGTGAACATCATCGAACACCCGGATGTGCGCCGCATGTTGTTAACCCAAAAAGCCTATGCCGAAGGGGCCTATGCTCTTTGCTTATTGGGTAGCCAATTAAGTGATGATGAAAAAACGGCCCCCACCGAACAAGAACGCAAAGACGCTCATACATTGCTGGATTTCTTAACGCCTATTATTAAAAGTTGGCCTTCAGAATACGGCCCTAAGGCTAATTACTTAGCCATTCAGGTAATGGGCGGCCACGGTTATATTAACGAACATCCGGTTGAAATGTTTTACCGCGACAACCGTTTAAACCCCATTCATGAAGGCACTACCGGTATTCAGTCGCTGGATTTATTGGGCCGTAAGGTTCCCATGAAAAACTTTGCCGGCTTCAAGGCCATCATGAAGGAAATGGGCGGCACCATCGCCATTGCGTCACAAAATAAAGACTTACAAGTTCATGCTCAAAAGCTGGGCATTGCCATGGAGAAGTTGCAGGCGGTGACCACTATCGTCATGAAGGCCACCCTTGAAAAAGACATGGACTTGGTATTCTCAAACTCGGTAAG
>JAPYOO010000088.1:0-2345 GCA_029938135.1 Bermanella sp.
GGTATAAAAACGCCTGGGCTGATTAGTTTGCCATCCTCTCCCTGCCAGCGAATGAGCGCTTCAGCGCCTTTAACCACCGTAGTGTCGGCATCAACCTTTGCTTGGTAGTGTAGTATAAAATGGTTATGTTCTAGCGCGTGGCGCATGCCAGCCTCAATGGGCAACCAATTGGTATCGGTTGCGTGTAATTTTTTATCAAAGGTTTCGCACATATCACCTTGGCGTCGGGCATAATTTAGCGCGGCATGAGCATTGGTGATTAAACTTTGAGAGTCGTGTGCATCCTGAGGGTAGTGACAAATTCCCATGCTTAAATTTAAGTAATATCGGTAGTCTTTAACACACAAAGGCTCATCCATAGAGTTTCGAATGGTTTGGGCGACTTCTTGGACCAATTCTTGGTCACTATTGTTAATGATGAGGCAAAAGGTTGAACCTTCTAAGCGAAATATCTGAACGTGCTTCTTAATGCTTTCACATAATTGCAATAAGCGCTCACCCATAAATTTTATCGTCAGGTCCCCTACGTGATAACCCTGACTGGCAGTGATAAGTTTGAATCGGTCGATCATAATGAACAACACAGAAAAAGTACTGTGTTCGCTAATTTTTTGGTTGAGTGTATTTTCAAATTGACGCCGATTTGCAAGGCCCGTATGTACATCATGTAATGCTTGATATTTAAGTTGTTCTTGGGCTTTTATGCGTTCAGTAACGTCCTCCATATAAAGGTGACAGCTGCCTAAGTCCGGTAATAAAGACAAGCTATAGTGAAGATGGCGATCGCCAATTTTAGCGTCAAATTTTACTTGTGACTGTCCTTCTTGCTGCCATTTTTTCAAATTCTTAAAAAAATTATCGGGTAAAATATGGGTTACATCGCAAGCCTCTCTTCCTAAACTGATTATAAGATCAAGGCATGCAGGGTTATTAAATAAAATGTCACCCTGCCAGTTTAAATTGATAATAGGGTTTGGATTACGTTCGGGGAATTTGGCTAAAGCTCTACGCTTGGCGGTCTTTTTAATATTAACCTGCGTGTAATAACCTACTAACAGCGCTGCAAAAATGATAAAGACAGTGAAGCTGATGACGAGCAATAAAATATTACTAATTTGCTGCTGGGATGACTCGGCTCCTTCCCAGGCTTCCTGTTGAATGGTCTCAGTGAGCGTAATAAGTATATTTTCGGCAGACTGACCGGTAAGGGTTAAATTGGCCAAATCAAATCTGGCTTTGTCCCAGTCAACTTGTTCGGCTCCCAAGTTTTGATCTAGGGAGTGGCGTAGTATCTGGATTTCCTCATAGAGCTTAGGCAGCGACATGATATTGCCAGAGAAGCTGTCGCGAACGTTGCTTAAATAGTTATTAAACTCTTGTTCTCGGGCCATAATTTTTGGCCACACAAGGTCGCGGTTGGTGGTGGTGTAATATTCATATAATAAGCGTTCATGTTCGGTGAGAGAGGCGCGCAGGTGCTTAATGAGTGCCAGTTTGGGTAATTGCACCATAACCAAGTGCTGGGTAGTGTGGTTAACCATGTTGCCAGATTGGCTAATCACATAAGACATAAGAATGCCTATCGTTAACACGGTGGTGAAACTGATCCAAATTCGTCTTGATAGAGTAAGCAAGGTGGGGCCCCAAATTCAGTTTGCTTTATTGAGCATAGTCAATAAACCCAGCGAAAGTGCTCTTTAGAGGCAGATTCATGTCGCTTGCGTTTAGATAGGGTATATCTTGATGTTGGACGGCTATGATTAATAGATTCGAGCTGCGTGTTCCGAAAGTGCCTACCGTTGCTCGACTTCCTTGAAAGGCGGTCAGGGACTTCGAAAAAGACATAAAGCCTAACGCTAAACACGATTATAGGCGGCCCGATGAATCGTGGCCGAGCAGGGGTAAAAGCATGCAGAGATTTTTAAAAGGACTTAACCATTTCTTCATGAAAGCGCCTGCGCTACTGCTGCCTTGGCGGTATTGGGTGCTCTTTGTGTTCCTTGCGGCCACTGTATTCATGGCATATATCACAGTGACACGTTTTTCTATGGATATGTCCCTAGAGAGCTGGTTTGCAGATGACGACCCAGCAAAAGTCAGTTTAGATCGCTTTCGTGCTCAATTTGGCAGCGATGACGGCATCTACCTCGTGTATGAAGCTAAAGATGGTGACGTTTTTTCTAAGGCTTCTATAGGTACACTAAAGGCCTTAATGGATGAATTAAACCAAGCACGTTTAGCACCTAGTAATACCGCCATTCCTTTCGAACAGCAAAATCAACTAGTGCGCATTCAGCGCATCGACAGTCTTTATAACGCGCGCTATCAGTTGGCCCAAGGCGACA
>JAPYOO010000088.1:2445-14386 GCA_029938135.1 Bermanella sp.
ATTCAGCGCATCGACAGTCTTTATAACGCGCGCTATCAGTTGGCCCAAGGCGACATCTTAATTTCTAAAAAACTGTTGGCACAAGACTATCCTAAGAATATTGATGAACGCGAGAAAAAGCGTGAGCTGGCACTGAGCCAGGACAGCTTTTCGTTGGCGTATTTTTCAACGGATTTTCATTATGGTGGCATTCGTATAAAAACCGATTTCGGCACAACGCTCATAAACCAAAAGGGTTTGGCTGATATAGGGGATGTTTTGTCCAAGCAAGATTTATTAATGGATGATGAATTTGATTACCAAGACCCATTACAAGTGGACGACACAGCTCAAATACAAAAGCTGCAATATGAATCTATGCAGATGGATGAATATTTATTATTCATGCAACATTTAAGAAAAATTACCACGCAGCCTAAATTCGCCCACTTTAATTTCTATTTCACCGGCAACGCCCCGATGATGGAGTTTGCCATGCAGTCCATGGGGCAAGCGGGAAATTTAATGATCATCATGGTATTGATTGTGGTGTTGTTATTATGGTTTTTATTTCGCAGTCTCAGTGCGGTTGTTTGGCCTATATTAGTCATAGTGGGCAGTATATTTTGGACCATAGGCTTGTCCAGTTTGTTTGGTGTGACCTTATCTAATATGGTGACTCTGACATTTATGCTTATTTTTGCAGTGGGCATTGCTGATTGTGTGCATGTATTAAGTGCCTACATTTCTCAGCGTCAATTATCACTGGATCACGCTCAAGCAATGAGGCAAGCCTATCGCAAAACAGGCTTGCCTATTTTACTCACTACCGTCACGACCATGTCAGGAATGTTGGCGTTAACAATATCCGATATTCCTCAAATTTCAGTATTTGCCCTCACGTCAGCGATCGGTGTAGTCATGGCGTTTTTGTTAACGGTTTTTGTATTGCCCGTGTTACTGGATATTTGGCACCCCTTTAGTGACAAAAAAGTAGCACAGCTTTCTATGGTGAATAAAGAGCATTGGCTGCAGCCGATGTTGGATAAAATTCCGCCTTGGATCAAACAACGACCTAAAACAGTGGTTTTGGTTTATAGCGGGATTTTCTTGATATTTGTGTATGGCATGTTGCAGGTAAAAGTAGACAGTAACTTTGCTGAATTAACCCGTGAGGGTAGTCGTATCAGAGTCACCTACGATATTGTTGATGAACACATGATGGGTGGGCAAAATTTAGAGGTCATGATGGACTTTAATCAGTCGGATGCATTAAAAAAGACCCGTGTCTTAAAAACCATAAGCGATTTACAAGAGCACATTGAAAAACAATACAGTGAACATGTAGTGAAAACATTTTCATTGGCTGATTTTGTTAAAGAAACGCACATGGCCATGAACCAAGGTGACATATTGCAAAAGCGCATTCCCGATGATGATCGCTTAAATGCTCAGTTACTCTATTTGTTTGATAATGCAAACCCAGAAGATCGTCGTAATTTGGTAGATGATGATTACAGTAAAACGCATATTAGTATTCAACTACGAAATGCCGGGTCTTTTGAATACACTGAGTTTTTTGACCAAGTGCGCTTAGATATCAACCAATATTTCAACCCATTAAAAACCCAGCACCCTCAGATGGATATTAATGTAACCGGCTCTTTGGCTTTAATGATGGAGTTGATTGATCACATCAGTTGGACTCAAATTAAAAGCTTCAGTTTTGCCTTGCTCATAATCACGTTCATCATGATATTGACGCTGGGGTCATTCCAGGGGGGAGTAATCAGTATGCTGCCTAATTTGTTGCCAGCCTTTTTTACGTTTGGTTTGCTGGGCTTGTTGGGGATTCCACTGGACACCGACACACTTATTATTGCGCCACTTATTATTGGTATTGCGGTGGATGATACTATTCACTTCTTAGCGCATTATCGCGATGCTTGGTACGAGAGTGGCGATGTGGATAAAGCGTTAACGAGTACTATAAAAGAAGTGGGGCAAGCGGTCACGTTCACCACCATCATTCTAGGCGTAGGTTTTTCTATGTTAGCCTTTAGCGATTATTTAGGCATGGCCAAGACCGGTATTTTTGGCTCGTTAGCCATCTTTGTAGCCTTGAGCGCCGATCTTTTATTGTTGCCGGCTCTTATACAATGGATAAAGCCGGACCTAGGTCGAAGAAAGTATATGGCTAACCAAGAACCGATGCTCCTTAAAGAAAAGGCCGGAACGTAATGAAAGCAATTGTATTTATTCTCCTTAATTTTTTAATGTATTCATGTGTTCATGCTCAAGCCCCCAAAAATATTGAAGCAAGATCCATAATGGAGAAAATGGACAAACAACAGCGACTTGTCAGCCATGGTACGTTTAGTCGTTCACAAATTAGCAGTTGTAAGTTTGGTACTAAAAACAAAAAGATAAGCTGTGTTGAGACTCCTAGAGTTAAATTAATGGAATCTGTTTCCAAGCAATATGGCATTAACCAAAAAGATGGCAAACACGTCTCTATTTTGCTGGAACCCGCCAGTGAACGAGGCATAGGCATGCTGAGTTACACCTATGACGATAAAACCAAAGACAGTGAGTCTTGGTTATACCTATCGGCACTGGGTAAAGTGAAACGTTTGGCCAGTGGTGCGAGTCAGGATCAAGAGCCCACCGCTATTTTTGGCTCAGAGTTTTCTACTGAAGACATGGAAAGTGGAAAAACGGATGAATATAGCTACAAAATATTACAACAAGGCGCTTATAAGGGACGTGAAGTCTGGGTGATTGAATCGACCCCCACCAAAGAGAGATTAAAAAAAAGCCATTACAGTAAAATATTAGTTTGGGTCGATCAAGAACGCTTAGTACCATTGAAAGTTCAAAATTATGACAAATATGGCAAGCTTTATAAGAAAATGGTGTTTAGTCACGTTGAAAACATTAAAGGTTTTTGGATAGCAAAAAACGTCACAATCATAAATATGAAAAGCCAACGGCTCTCTCATATGAAAACACAGGATATTGCATTGGGAGTAAAGGTGGACGAAGCGTTTTTGACACAAAGAACGCTCACTGATTTTGCCTTTCGTGAAAAGTATTTAAGCCAACTTCGACTGCAAGTTCAGTGACATGTTAAATATTTGTTTGATCTGTTTATTGGGTCTTTTATCTAGCTTTGGCTATGCCAGTGAGCTGTCTTTAAATGAATCGTCCTTGAATGAAGAGGCACAGTCTGAAAATCTATTATCACAAACAGATGAGTTAGAACTAGAATTTGAGCTGCCCAGTAACTCACACCCCGGATATTTTTGGCAAGGATTAAAAACCACGCTGCAGCAAGATGTTACACACGCTAATGGCGTTGAAAATAATAGTCGTAGTAAATTTCAGTTGTCATATGAAAATAGTGTGGTTGAAGGGCTGTATTTTAAGGCCCAAGGCAGTTATCGCTATTTTTACGAATCCGATGCCCTCGCTATAGCAAAAGGAAAATCATATGGGCACTCAAAGGTTCAGCTATTTTGGCTGCAGTACAGTACTGGGCCATGTGCATATACATTCGGCAGGCAATCTGTTGCGTGGGGTGAGGTAGACGGCAGTTTTGTGGTGGATGTATTAACCCCTTTTGATTTAACCGAGCAACTTTTTACAGACTATAGCGATTTACGACAAAGCGATAATATGCTGGTGATGGAGTGTTTTTTAAATCATTCGCAAACACAGTTTTTTTACACCCCTAAGGCAAGTGTAACTACCTTTACCCATAATCAAGCCAATGTCGATAGCGGACACGAATGGGGTGGACGTTTTAAATTTAATCTTGCCGATTTTGACGTCAGTATCATGTTGGCCCAACTGTATTGGAATACACCTGCGTTAAGCCCAATAAACTTTGAATGGCAAAGCCAATCTTATGACTTTTTTGGCGTTGCATTATCCAAACCCATCGGTCGCTTACTGTTTAAAATGGACGGTGCATATAAAACAGATCAAGCCGGTATAAGTACCGCCGATTTAAGTGATACATGGGCTCTAGCCTTCGGCCTTGAATACACGACTCAAGATAATCAAAACTATAATGTCGGACTTTGGCAGCAAAATTCGAGCTCAAATGTAAAAGCACTAAACACTCCATTACAAGTGACCTTGGGCTGGAATCAAAGCTTATTGCACGATAATCTTTCACTCAGTCTGTTGGTGAATGTGTCACAGCAACCGAACGTTAAAAGTATGACTTGGCTTGGGGCGTATAAATTGAACGATACGTGTACATTTACAGGGGCCATTAGCCTTGCCCAAGTGATACCGCTACCCAAGGAAGCGCTTTCCTTGTCTGTGAACGCCCAGTTTTAATACGGCCTGCGAGCAGTAAGTTATTATTTTATTGGTTTTATTGCGCCATTTTTAAGGTACTGGTTCACAGTTTTACCGTTTGCTAATAACAAGGTTAATAATACGGATGTGCTTCATATTTAATTTTAATTTTATGCTTTAGTCTTAGTCTCGCTTTTAAGCGCACAATAATTAAAACTTGGGGAATAAAAATGTTAAAGCAAGTAGCCATCGTATTAGCCGCCACTGCCATGATCGCCTGTGGAGAAGACGCTGTTGTTTCTGCTCCAGCTGTTGAAACTGCACCAGTTGTAGAAATGGTAGCTGCACCTGTTGTAGAAACTACTGAAGCGGCTGTTGTTACAGAAGCCACTGAAATGAAAGCGGACGAAGCAGCCGTTGAAACTGCACCAGCAACTGAAGCTGTTGCTACTGGTACAGTAGAAGGGTAATTCCTTTTATTCTCAGTATTAAAAAAGGCCCTGAATAGTAGTATTCAGGGCCTTTTTTGTATCTGTGCTACAGCACTTAGTATTTCAAACCTATTTTTTTATAGGTAAACGACATCAACCAGGCAGGGCCTATCATCAGGTACTGCACATCTTTAAAGAAAGATGGTTTTTTCCCTTCTACTTCATGTCCATAAAACTGAACAGCCCAAGCAATAATAAATAACACGGCTGAAAATATCACAAGGTAACCCGGAAATGCGCTATCAAATGCCGTAATAGAAAAGTAGCATAAAGCGGTAAATACGATCATGCCCACGGATAGTGATAATGATAGGCGCGCATAAAATATCGTGATTAAAACCGCGCAAATAGTGGCCCAATTTAAGTGCATAGATACTTCAAAAAAGGCCGCCGGAGTAGGAATAGCAAAGACAAATGCCATCGCGGTCCAAAATATAATAGGCACACATACCCAGTGAATACGTTTGTTGACTTTATTTTGGTGGCTTTCACCGTATTCGTCGAGCCACATTTGAATGCTTTTAGACATATTACTCTCGATTGTTGAAAATGTTTAAGTATTAACTATACCAAACCCAATTGTTATAACAGCGCTAATGTAGGTCAGAGTCATTGACCTAGTGTGCCAAATAGGCCTTAATTAACAATTAAGTATTTAAACTTCCCCTTTGAAAACATAAAATTCTATGGAATCCAGTCATAAGCGTGTATCGATTCATTGGGTAAAAGGCATTCTAGCTGCAGCCGAATCCTTAGGGATCGATCCTCAGCAAATATTGTCAGAACTAAATTTGAGTTTAGACCTTGACCAAAATCTACCTGCGTATTTATCACTCGATCTAACTCAAGATATTTGGAGTAAAGCTGAATCCTTAAGTGGCCATGACTATTTTGGTTTACGTATGGGTCAAAGGGTTCGGCCAGCGTATTTTCATGCAGTCGCCTATGTGGCCATGACCAGTAGCAACTTGTTAGAAGCCTTAAAAAACTTTACTCATTATTTACCTTTAATAAGTGAAGGGGCTGTTTTAGAAGTGAGTTACGACGAAGGTCAAGTGTGGTTGCAGTTTACTCCAAAGCCCGACAATAAACCGTTTAGTCGCCATCAACATGAGTCGGTGATGGCGTTGTTGGTGGGGTTTAGCGAATGGTTAATAGGCGACGCTGCGATCAAGCCCTTAAAGGTTTATTTCCCTCATGCTCAGGGGCCTGATATGAATGAATATGTTGACGTTTTTAGCTTAGAGCCAAAATTTAATATGCCATTTACAGGTATTTTATTTCCAGCGGATACCTTAAAGAAAACCCTACTTGAAAGCGATGTGGGTTTAAATGTACTGCATAAAACCCACGCAGATCAATTGCTAGCATTGCATTTAAATACCAGCTGGAAAGTAAAGGTGATTCAGGTCATTGTAACGGCGGGACATTTTAATTTGAATCGTGAGCAAGTTTCTAAAAAGCTCAATATAAGTACACGCACACTGCAGCGTCGTTTGCAGGAAGAAAATACCAGCTTTTTAGAAGTGATTGACGAGCAGCGTCGGAAAAAAGCCAAAGAATTAATCTGCAATAGCCAAAAAAGTTTGAAGGAAGTCGCTTTGGATTTAGGTTTTTCTGAATCCTCAACTTTTTATCGGGCCTGTCACCGTTGGTTTGATCAAACGCCTAATAACATGCGCTCCGGACAATAATTATCCCTGGTGCCATTGTGTTTCGATATTTTTAATAAAGTCTCTAAACCAAATACTAGCAGGGTCTTTATCACGGTTTTGGTGCCAATATAAATGAATATCGATGTCGGTACTGGCCATAGGCAAGGGGAACAGCTCTATATGTTCAAAGCTTCGGCTTAACACTTGTGCGTAGCTTTTAGGCATAGTGAGCACAAGGTCACTTTTCTCTACCACTTGGCAAGCCGCATAATAGTGTTGGCAACGCAGATGTATGTCCCGATTAAATCCTTGTGAACTTAGCGCATAGTCGACTAAATCAGGTCCGCTTGAGCGACCGCTTACGGCAATATGCTTGGCCGCTAAATAAATCGCTTTATTCATTTCTCCCTTGTTTGCAGACAATTGTTTGTTTACCAATACCACTAGCTCATCTTCAATTAATCGATGATGATGAACATTTGGCAAGTTGGGCAATAGTACATCGACTGCAAAATCTAATTCCCCGCTGGCTAATTTTTGCGACATGTCTTTTCTATTAATGCGAATGCTGCTCACTTTTATGTTAGGCGCTTCACTTTTCAAACTTTGAATAAGTGGCGGCAACATAGTGACTTCAACTAAATCGCGCATGGCCAGGCAAAAGGTTTTATCGCTTTTACTGGCATCAAAAGTATGAGCCACCTGCAGGGCGTGGTTCAGCTGATTTAGTGCGTGTTGAATGTCAGGTAGTAGATTTTGTGCCAAAGGTGTGGGACGCATTTTATGGCCGTGGCGTTCAAACAAGGGGTCATCTAAGCGAACCCGTAAGCGCGCTAGTGCGTGACTAATGGCAGGTTGGGTGAGGTTTAAGCGCTTGGCTGCCTGAGTAAGACTACCTTCGCTATAGATCGCTTCGAATACCGTAAACAAGTTTAAATCAATCTTCATCTGCTATATCTCATCGTCTGGCTTCTTATGACTATTAATACCACTTATTCGGAGCAATTCAAAACATTCATTAGATTTATAGTTCAAAGGGCTCTACATTGGACCAATTAGCTATTTAAATGTTATTAGACAGTAGGTGCGATCATGGATTTTAACCCGTCGAGTGAAGGTGCGAGCGTCCTTAAAAAGGTCACTGAGTTTATTGAAAGCAAAATATTGCCCATAGAAGAGGGCTATTTTAAAGAGCTGCGCGCCCTAGATAACCGTTGGGTGGTCTTGCCCGTTATTAAAGAATTAAAAAAGCAGGCTAAAGAATTGGGTTTGTGGAATTTATTTTTACCCAAAAGTGAATTGGGCGCGGGTATTAATAACAGTGATTACGCCTTAATGGCTGAGCAAATGGGACGCAGCTTTATTGCCCCAGAGATCTTTAATTGCAACGCGCCAGATACCGGCAATATGGAAGTTCTGGTGCATTACGGTAACGAAGAACAGCAGCAAAAATGGTTAAAGCCCTTGCTGGCAGGTGACATTCGCAGTGCTTTTTGCATGACCGAGCCTCAAGTTGCCTCCAGTGACGCCACTAATATTGAAGCCAGCGCCATTATTGATGGCCAAGAAGTAATACTTAACGGCACTAAGTGGTGGAGTACGGGCGTGGGTCACCCCGATTGTAAAGTCATTATCTTTATGGGGTTAAGTGATCCTGGTGCGTCTAAACATGCTCAACACTCTATGGTTTTGGTCCCAATGGACAGCATTGGGGTGAAGGTTGAGCGCATGCTCAGTGTATTTGGGGAATTTGATGAGCCCTATGGTCATGGAGAAGTAAGCTTTACCAATGTTCGTTTACCCAAAAGCGCCATCATTGCAGGGGTTGGTCGGGGTTTTGAAATTGCTCAGGGGCGCTTAGGGCCTGGTAGAGTGCATCACTGCATGCGTGCCATTGGGGCAGCCGAGCGTGCCTTGCAGCTATTAATTGAACGTGGAATTTCCCGGGATGCCTTTGGTAAACCCATTTTAAATTTAGGCGGTAATCGAGACATAGTCGCTAACGGCCGTATTGCCATCGAACAAGCACGGTTGTTAACACTTAAATGCGCTTGGTTATTAGACACTAAAGGGATTATGGGCGCGTTAAGTGAGGTGTCCCAAATTAAAGTGGTGGTGCCCAATATATTGCAGACCATAGTAGACCAAGCCATTCAAATACACGGCGGGGCAGGGGTAAGTGAAGATGTTCCTCTAACTGCGTTGTTTACGTATGCTCGTTGTTTACGCTTGGCCGACGGCCCAGACGAAGTGCACCGCAGTATGGTGGCCCGAATTGAATTAAAAAAATATTACAACCTCATTAAAAAAAATACCAAATAGGCATACAGTTATGAAAAAAGTATTAATAACCGGCGGTGCCAGTGGCTTAGGGTTGGCCTTGGCCAAATATTATGCCGCACAAAACTGGAGTGTTTGCATTGCAGATATTCAAGACGAAGTGGGTAAAAAAATTGCTGAGCAACTTAGTCAGGAACACAATACCGACTGTTTTTTTGAGCACTTAGATGTAACTGATGAGTCTCAGTGGGCCAGTTTACAAAATACAGTTGCTAGTCGTTGGCAGGGGTTGGATGCGTTAATTAATAATGCGGGAGTGGCCAGCAGCGGAGATATTGACGCCATTGAGCTGAAAGATTTTAAATGGACCATGGACATCAATGTAATGGGGGTTGTGAATGGGTGCCATTATTTCACGCCTTTACTAAAAAAGAGCCAAGGCAACTTAATTAACGTCGCCAGTATGGCGGGCTTGTTACATATGTCTGGAATGTCAGCTTACAATACATCTAAAGCGGCCGTCGTGGCATTGTCTGAAACCTTGTATAGCGAGCTTGCTCCATACGATGTAAAGGTGTCTGTTTTGTGTCCTGCGTTCTTTAAAACGAATCTAACCGATACTATGCGCTCAACCAATGCTAGCGGCACCATAGTGGCAAGTAAGTTAATGGCGAAATCGGCTGTCAGCGCAGATGATATTGCTAAAAAAGTATATGACGATTCGTCCCGCGGGCGCTTCATGATATTGACTCATAAAACTGAAAAAAACTTTTGGCTGCTTAAGCGTTTTATGCCAGGTTTGTATTTCAGAATTATTAAAAATACGGCTAAAAAATTCAACGCCAAGATGTCGGGAAAACCGGCTTAGTTTTAACATTAATGCATTCTCACGGGCGGCCAAGGTATTTTTAGTCGCTCCTGTGTTTTACTAATATTTATATGATTACGGAAGAAGCGTGATGAGTTCAGATTTATTTAATTTAAGCGGTAAAGTGGCCCTAGTAACGGGTGCTAGTCGTGGCATTGGTGAAAGTATTGCCAAATTATTAGCCCAGCATGGCGCTCATGTAATTATTTCCAGCCGAAAATTAGAGGGCTGTGAAAAAGTGGTTAATGAAATTAAAGAGGCGGGTTTTAGTGCTCAAGCGATGCCTTGCCATATAGGTGATATGGATCAAATTACCAGTGTGTTTGAGCAGATTAAAAATGAACACGGTAAACTGGATATATTGGTTAATAATGCCGCGACGAATCCATTTTTTGGTCACATACTCGACACAGACTTAAGTGCCTTTAAGAAAACCGTAGACGTGAATATTCAAGGCTACTTTTTCATGTGTGTGGAAGGCGGTAAGCTAATGAAAAAAAGTGGTGGCGGAAGCATTATTAATGTGGCCTCTGTAAACGGCGTAATTCCAGGTTCTATGCAAGGGATTTACAGTATTACTAAAGCGTCGGTTATTTCTATGACCAAGTGTTTTGCCAAAGAATGTGCACAAATGGGCATTCGGGTAAATGCACTGTTACCTGGTGCTACAGATACTAAATTTGCAGCGACGTTGGTAAAGAATCCGATGATTTTAGAGAAAGCGCTAGAGCATATCCCCATGAACCGCGTTGCAGAGCCAAGCGAAATGGCGGGTACTGTTTTGTACTTGGCCAGTGATGCTGCAAGTTATACCACGGGTGCATGTATAAATGTGGATGGCGGTTATTTACTGGCTTAATCCTGAACATCAAGCTGTAAAAATTATAGGTTGATAGAGTGCTTTATGTAGCGAGTAAGGCATAAGGAAAAAGGCGCATTTGCGCCTTTTTTTGTTTTTAGTTAATGCAATCTAGGCATTGCTAGCAATAAGTTTATTTTCTGGTTATAAACGAGTATTAGAAAGAACCCTTTAACTTATCCCTTTAATTTAAGAATGCACTTTTTAAGGATGCAATAATGATAAAAAAATCCCTATTTTCTCTGTTGGCCACTTTGGTGGTGTATTTATTGGCCTGGCCGGTAGAAATAGACCCTGTGGCATGGCAGGCTCCTGAAAACTTAGGTTACACCCAAGACTTTGCTCAAAATCAGCAGCTCAGTCAGTTACATCGCATTGAACTGGATGGCGCTATCGGTCCTGAAGACTATGCGTTAGATGCTCAACAGAATATCTATTTTTCTTTAGCAAGTGGTGACATTAAATATATAGATTCATCAGGGGAGATACATGATTGGGTTAATACTGGTGGGCGCCCGCTGGGGATAGAATTTGATGCTCAAGGTAATTTAATCGTAGCGGATGCGTTTAAGGGGTTATTGAAAATTGACGTCAAAGGTAAAATTGAAACATTAGTGACAACGGTAGATGGCATTGATGTGAACTATGCCGACGATGTAGATATTAGCGATAATGGGAAAATTTATTTTTCGGATGCATCAACAAAATTTCATGCGCAAAAATATGGAACTTATGGTGCAAGTTTACTGGACATAAATGAACACGGCGGTCACGGTCGTTTAATTGAATACGACCCTAAATCAAAGATAGCAGTGACGCTTGCCAGTGGTTTTAATTTTGCAAATGGGGTCACCATGAGCCATGACAATCAATGGGTGTTAATGAACGAGACCGGCCATTATCGAATATTAAAAATAGCCGTGACAGGTGCTAACCGGGGTCAGTATCAAGTGCTAATTGACGGTTTACCTGGTTTCCCCGATAACATAAATCAAGGTTCTAACGGATTGTATTGGTTTGGTATGGTGAGTCCACGCAGTCAGGCGTTGGATATGTTGTCTGGATCTAGCTTTGCCCGAAAAATAGTACAGCGTCTGCCGGCGTTTATGCGCCCCAAGGCACAGCACTTTGGTCATGTGGTGGCCATTGATGGTGAGGGCGTGGTGAAACACAACTTACAGGACCCACTGGGGATGTATGGGCAAACAACAGGCGCTTTAGAGGTGGGTGATCAACTCTACATTAGCAGCTTACATGAAACTGCTCTGGCAAAAACGCTGAACCCTAATTTCTCGCATACAACGATAGTGACACAAGAATAATCGCAAGTGGTATAAATATACAAATAGGGCCACAGTCATTTAGTGGCCTTGTTAAGGGCTCATTGTAGGGGATTTCTTGTGCGTTTTAGGTCTAGTGCATCTTGGGTATTGTGTAGGAGCCCCGTTCAATGCTCAAAAGGGGCACTGGTAAATGCGCCTTTGGTGGGGGGGCTAAA
>JAPYOO010000402.1 GCA_029938135.1 Bermanella sp.
AATGCAGGATATTAGTCAGCATCTATGCTGATAACAGTCACTGCAATAAACACGGCACCCATACTTTTAAGTACAGTATGCGGCCATGAGGGCAATCCCCTCAAAGGAATAATATGAAGTTCGTCGACGAAGCAAGTATCAGTGTTGAGGCCGGTAAAGGTGGTAATGGCTGCCTGAGTTTTCGCCGTGAGAAATATATTCCTAAAGGCGGTCCAGACGGCGGTGATGGCGGTCATGGCGGTAGTGTATTTTTAGTTGCCGATGAGCAAATTAACACCCTAGTAGATTTTAGATATGTTCGCCGTTACAAGGCCGAAACCGGTCAGGGCGGCATGGGCAGTGAGATGAGTGGTCGCCAAGGCGAAGACTTGTTTTTAAAAGTGCCAGTAGGCACCACCGTTATAGATGAAGACACCTTAGAAGTGTTAGGTGACTTAACCGAAGGTGGTGAAGAATTAAAAGTGGCACAGGGCGGTGTTCGTGGCCTGGGCAATATTCACTTTAAAAGCTCGGTGAACCGTGCGCCACGTCAAACAACGCCTGGTACAGAGGGCGAAAGCCGTAACCTTAAATTTGAAATGAAAGTCATTGCAGATGTGGGTTTACTGGGTTTACCTAACGCCGGTAAGTCTACCTTCATTCGTGCCGTGTCGGCCGCAAAACCTAAAGTAGCCGATTACCCGTTTACAACATTAGTGCCTAACCTTGGTGTGGTGAGTGTTGCCAAGCATAAAAGCTTTGTAGTGGCTGATATTCCTGGGTTAATAGAGGGTGCTGCCGAAGGCGCGGGCCTTGGTATTCGCTTCTTAAAGCACTTAGTGCGTACTCGAATTTTGCTGCATGTTGTAGATATGAACCCGTACGACGGCAGCACACCGGCTGAAAACGCACAGGTTATTATTGACGAGCTTGAAAAATTCAGCCCAGAACTGGTAAATCGTGAGCGTTGGTTGTTACTGAATAAACTAGATTTAGTGCCCAAAGACGAGCGTGAAGAGCGCTGTAAGCAAGTGATAGACGCGCTAGATTGGAAAGGCCCTGTATATGAAATATCGGCTATTACCAAAGATGGCACCCAGCAAATCAGTTACGACATCATGAGTTTCCTAGATGAGCGTGCAGAAGCCGCCATAGAAAACCCAGAGCTGCTAGAGCAAGAAGCCCTGCATCGCGCCACTGTTGAAGATGAAGCCCGTGAGCGTATGGAAGAGTTGGCTGATCGTCGTGATCAATACCGAGTGGACCGTAAGGCTGAAAAAGCAGCTGCTAAGCTTGCCGAAGAGCAAGAAGATGATGAAGATGACGACTCAGACGGCAGTGGTGGCCCAGAGTTTATCTATACCCACGAATAACATGCTATAGTAGATGAAGTTTTAAGGGCACGTGGTGCCCAGTGATATTGATTAACTACTCTAAAAATTATTTTTAAGAAGAAACCATGTCCCGCCAAGCCCTAAGTAAAGCAAAACGTATTGTCATTAAAATAGGCAGTGCTTTGCTGACTAATGACGGTGCGGGGCTTAACAACGCGGGTATTGCCGACTGGGTGGATCAAATAGCCGCCTTAAAAAAGCAAGGCCTAGAAGTGATTCTGGTGTCATCGGGTTCGGTCGCCGAAGGCATGACCCGCTTGGGTTGGAAGGAGAGACCAACCGCCCTACACGAATTACAAGCCGCCGCCGCGGTGGGGCAAATGGGGTTAGTTAAATGTTACGAAAGTAATTTTGCCCGTCATAAATTTCATACCGCTCAAATATTATTAACCCACGCAGATTTAAGTAACCGCACTCGCTATCTAAACGCCCGCTCCACGATAAATGCCCTATTAAAACTTAATGTCATCCCCATTATTAATGAAAACGATACCGTCATAACAGATGAAATCCGCTTTGGTGATAACGATACGTTAGGTGCGCTAATTGCCAACTTAATAGAAGCCGAGACGTTGATCATGCTGACCGATCAAGATGGCTTATACACCGCCGACCCAAGACACGATAAAAGCGCCACGCTGATTGATAATGCAGATGCCAATGACCCAGCCATACAAGCGATGGCCGGTGATGGTGGAGCGTTAGGTCGGGGTGGCATGGTGACTAAAGTGCGTGCTGCTAAATTAGCGGCTCGCTCCGGTGCCAGTAGTGTGATTGTGGGTGGCCGCCTAAAAAACGTATTAACCCGCTTAAGGGCAGGGGAAGCGTTGGGCACTATGCTTACCAGTGGGCAAGAGCCTATGGAAGCACGTCAACTGTGGTTAGCGGGGCACTTGCGAATTAAAGGCAAAATTACGCTGGATGAAGGCGCGTTAAATGCTTTAGTGAATAAAGATGAGTGTGTATTTCCAGTAGGTGTGGTGGCAGTATCGGGTAAGTTTAAACGTGGTGAAATGGTGAACTGCGTTAACAGTAAAGGGCGTGTGATAGCCAAGGGCCTAATTAATTACAGCGCTAAAGATACCGCTAAAAT
>JAPYOO010000089.1 GCA_029938135.1 Bermanella sp.
CTTTTACTGGCGATCTGTCATGGTTGTGTTTCTGTAAATTCTACACCTTATCCAAAAGATTGGCCTCGAAGGGTGAGTGCACAAAAGACGTGCCTAGACATTTCAGGGCGTTACGCCTTATCGGAAACAAGACCTCAGTCAATCCTGCACCTTTTATTCAATGAACAAGCTGAGTTATTAGAAATAGTACAAAATAAGTGTGAATCCATACAAGTAATTTCAAGGTCAGACACCGAAGAGGTCATCAGTGAAAGGGCGCTATTCTTAAATAGTGCCGATGCCAATGAACTCCACGTGCGTGCGCCAGCAGAAGCTAACTTTGTCATAGGCGTGAATAGTCACGGCTATAAGGCAAGTATGGATAGTGATGGATCACTGTTGCTTCAATATCAATCATTTTCTGTTGGATTAGCGCTACTGGTCATACCAACGCTAATAAACGAAAAAGGCGAATGGAAAAAGTACATTAATTATAACCTGGCTCAGTCTAAAAGTAATTGAGGTAGTCATGTAGATGAGCGTAACAAATGAAACGACAGCGTGCTCAAGTATTGCCTTTTTCCTAAACACAAACCTGCCCCTATAGCTTTGTGAGAACAGCCTTATTAATGATCCTCTATACACAATAGCCATTGGCCCACTTGCACTCTTGTTTTTTAACGTAATTATTAGCATAGTATTTTCACGGCACCGTTATTTGGATTCTTTATGACAATAAAAACAGACGTGATAGTGGTGGGGGCAGGCCTTTCCGGTTTATACGCGGCCCACTTATTACAGCAACAAGGCAAAACAGTAAGCCTGTTAGAAGCGCGCGCGCGAGTAGGCGGGCGTTTAGACAATCATCAGTTTAACAATGGCGACTTGGTAGATGTGGGCGGCCAGTGGATTGGTCCGGGCCATGATGGCATGTACGCATTACTGAAAAAGTTTGCTTTGGACTTTTATCCTTTATACGACAAAGGGCAACACCTATTGTGGTTGGGTAAAAAAGCCCGTCGTTACAGCGGTACTATTCCCACCTTAAATCCTTGGGCGTTATTGCAATTGGGTTGGCTTATGTGGCGTTTTGATATGTTGGCTCGCAGTATTGATGTAAAGGCGCCGTGGTCACATACTAAAGCCAAGCAATGGGACAGTATCACAGTGGAAAGCTGGCTGAAAAAAAATAGCTTTTCAAAACAAGCCCGTGAACTCTTTAGAATTTCAATTGGGGCCGTGTTTGCGGTGGAGTGCAGCGAGATTAGCCTTTTACATGCCCTTAATTATGCACAGTCCAGTCAAAACTTAGATTATTTAATTTCAGTCGGTGGGGGCGCGCAACAGGATCGCATTCATGGGGGAAGTGCCGGGTTGTGCCAAAAACTGGCTCATTCAATCGGTGATAGCCTTCACCTTAATCGTAAAGTGTCGGCCATTAATTGGCACGCCAACAGCGTTACGGTTAGCAGTGAAGGTCATGAATATGAGGCTGAAAAAATCATTGTTGCCATGCCACCAAACCAGCTATTACGTGTGAATTTTACGCCCGCGTTACCCGGTGTAAAGGATCAGCTGTGGCAACACATGCCGGCGGGTTCCTGCATTAAGTGTGTGGCGCAATATGAAAAGCCTTTTTGGCGCGAGCAAGGTTTATCTGGGCAGGCGGTGAGCTTGCAAGGGGATTTACCGGTAAGAGTCACGTTTGATAATACCGAGTCGGGGAAAACCGCAGGTTTGTTAATGGGTTTTATTGAGGGGGACCATGCCCGCCATTGGGGAACAAAATCAGAAGCCCAGCGTAAAGCCGCCGTGTTAAAAAGCTTCGCGACGTTTTTTGGTGAACAGGCGTTAAGCCCCATAGATTATGTAGATAAAGATTGGGCCGGTGAAGAATTTAGTCGCGGTTGTTATGGTGCCAATCCTACGCCGGGTACTTGGACGTCGTTGGGGCATCATTTACGTACCCCTGTAGGGCCCATACATTTTGCAGGCACCGAAACAGCCGAGCATTTTACCGGTTACATGGAAGGGGCTTTGAATGCCGCCCAACGCTGTGTGAACGAATTATCTTAAGGTTGAACTCGAGTAAGAAGTGCACGCTCATTAGGCGCCTATCAGAGTACTTTCAATAATTTTGATCGATATATAAAGGGGCATTACCCCTTCACATATTGTCTAGTGGTACTTATAGAGGGTTTAAACCTTTATATGTTTATTAATTTAAGTTGCTAACCTAAAGCTGGGTTAAAAAAATCAAACTCTTGTGTATTGGTAAACGGGAATTCACTGGTTGATAAACCCAGCTCCTTACGCAATGCACTGTGAATGTGCATTGGGTGAAGTACTGTGCTGCCAACACCACCATCGGCTTTTAAGGTTTGAGGATTAAGCGGCAATGCATTTTGATTGTCGTCGGTTGCACCAATTACTCGGTTTGCCCAGCTGGCATTTTTTTTCATCACTAGGTAACTGCCAATGGGCCAGTGGTTTTTTCCATTACTGTTGTTGTAGTAAGGCGTTCTTGCAAAATCGGATCCTACCACTACGGTTAATCTATCCGCCACGCCTTGTGTTTCGGCGTAGTCCCATAAATATTCAATTACTTCAGTTACAGATGTTAGCGCGGGTTCTTGCTCTGCATCGTGATTGGTATGGGAATCAAATCCCCCCAGCTCAATGTCGGCGGCACAGGTCACACCGGCTTTAAATCCTAATATGGCCATCTGCGCTTGGGACAATAATTTTGACGATTCAATTTCACTATCATCAGGAATAACCGATGCAAAATGCTCTAAGCCGTCAACATTGGGTCGTGCTGTGTAATACGATGCCATGGCTAATTTTTGGCGCGGCAAAACAGATGTTTGGGATTTTAATCGTGCAAGTCTTGCTTGCTGTGCCACAATAATATTATCCAAATCGCTTTTAGGATAATAGTTACGGGATTTTGATGCACTACCATTCACATTGGGTTCTAAAATACGGCGTAGCTCACTCACTTTATCTATACGTGAAAAGCGAATGACCCCGGCCGTTTCTGCGTAACCACCAAAATTTAAATACGAAACCGGTAATAGTGGCGCTTTTTCGCTGGCAAATAATGCAGTTAAAGACGGGTAGCCTCTGGCCGAGCGTCCACTCCAGGTGTGTGTGCGGCCAGTGCCATGGGCATTGGTTTGCATATCAATACCGTTAATTACCAACATAGATTGACTGAAGCGTTCAAAAAACGCAGCATTATTAGCAAATGGGGCGTAGGGAATATTTCCCGCTTTGGGCAAATCATCGCGGCTCATACCGCTTGCCCAGTTATTTAAAATGGTGCTGTCAGTATTGGTTTTTGGGTCACAAAAACTTGAAACATCCCAACCACCATTGGCCTGAATAGTGACCAGTAATTCTCCGTTGTAGGGTGTAAATCCTTCGGCCAGTGCGACGTTAGTAAAAGGCAGTGCCATTCCTGCACTTGCATATCCAAGCATGCTTAAAAATTGTCTTCTTTTCATTGTTAACTCCTGCCTGCGTCTATTCGTGTAAGAACTTATAATCAGTCATAAAAAACAACATCATGCGTGACCAGGTGGCTAACATGTGTTGTGGGTCTACTAAATCATCATCGTCAAAGGTGGAGCCTTCGGGTGGAGTGCAGGTTTCTTCGGTAGAGGCTTGTACGTTAAAAGCGGTATCGCTCGCCCAGCGGTTTTGCCAGGTGGTAACCAGTAACTGATACGATGCATTCAGCTCTTCACTATCTATAGCAAGCTCTTCCCCTAAAAATGTGCTGTGTAATTCTTTTAGCTGATTTTTTATGAGGATCTCACCGGTGCTCGCGTTAAAAGCTTCTAAGTTGTTAATCGAGGTGGACAGTTGTGGGTGAATGCCATCTGACAGAGTATTGCCATAGGCGTAAACCGTTATTTGATAGCTGCCCGCAGATTCTAACGTTATGGGAATTTCTAAATAGCCGCTAGTAAATGCCCAGCTAGTAATGTCGTTGTCATTGTTTATGCCGCCTGCAGTACTGCCATCATGATCAACCGCCGTTCCCCCCGCGGTTATTAAATCTTCCCCTTCAAAAACCAAAATGGTATTGCCGTTTGGCTCTTTTATTTCAAACTTATCAATGAATATCCGGCGACTATTTTGGTTGCCATTGCCACTGGGATTGTCCAAATTAAAGCGTAATACTTTTGCACCAGTATTACTTATCATTAATTCTTGATTAAAAGCAGTGCTCGTATTTTGTTGGTCTATATCAATCTGTACCCAAGCCTCGGTGAGCGGAGTAGTGTGTTTACTGATGTATTTAAAAAACTTTCTGTCGTTTGTGCTGTGAGTAAAATCCATTACCACCGTGGGGCAACTCATTTCAAGTGCCTGTGCCAGTGCGACATTTGACATTAATGCAGTTAACTCGGTGGCGCGGGTGGTAATGCCAAACGAATCAATGCCGCCGTAATAGGTGGTAAACTGGTCTTTTAGATTGTCATACCTTGGATCAAGCCTTGAATCATCTATTTTTTCTCCCCAGGCAGCACCTGTTAGAGCCTTAATTTTAAGGGCCAGTTCCTCTGGAGTTAATAACCGGCCAATGCCAATACTGGACAATGATGTTTCACGGTCTGCACTTAAAGACGCATCGACCGACTTAGCGCGAAACCAGTTCGACATGATCATTTCGGCCAATAAGTCTTTAACGTTGTAGGGTAAACCTCCTTCAAATCCTTCTACAAATTGTTGCGCCAAATTACCAACGGTTTCTTGCTGAGCTTCATAAATGCTTAATTTGGCTTGGTAGTCTTCGTCGGTGATTTGTTCGGGTGCTTCCTCTAACGGCTCACTCATAATGGCTGGCCACCAAAAAACCACGGCCGCTTGTGCAAACCGTGCATCACTGATCATGCGTTGTGCCAGAACTTGCAGGGTATTGTCTTGTTCGGTAATGGCAGTAGCGACACTGCCTTCACCTACAAAACCCGGTTCAAGCATGTCGCGATACCAAAGGTCGCCATCTTGATAAAGAGAGTCGGCCAGTTTAGTGTAACTGGTGGGCAAGGAATGCAATCCGCCGGTTGCACCACGATAATGGCCAGAGTCATCATAGTTTTGAAACGCACCTGCAACAGGGTCCATGATAGTGTGGCAAGCCGTACAGGCTGGATTATTTAGGGTTGGATTATTGGTGTCGGCTAAATCGTCTGGGTCGGTGGTACGAGCCGCAGACTTTTCAATGTCAAAATTTAAAAATTGATAATAGTTAAAGCGTGCGCGGCCACGGTTTCTATTGGTATCGGTACTGGGGTAACGATTTAATAACCCCATATCATTCAGTAGGCCAGCGTGGGGGTAGTCAATAAACCCTCCATGGGTGGTTACCTGTGGCCCTAGAGCTTTATCTTCACGGATGACGGTGGTGTCGCTATTTTCTAGAATTTGCCCTTGGTTTTTTCCGGGTTTAAACGTGGTTAGATCGTTTATATTATTGAATGTAACGTTGGAATTAAAAATAATATTGCTGTCGGGGTTCACCATAGTGTAATCGCTGGTGAGTATTTCAGTATAGGGGCGGTCATTTTCTACTATGTAGGCCACCAGTTTTAAAGGGGCCATGGCACCCGCATAACGAAAGCCATTTAACAAACTAATAAATTCACTTGCGGCATTTTCATCACCCGCAATTGTTGCAATATTTGAATCAAAACTTCTGTTTGATAATTCGGGGTAATGAACATCGTGGCGATCTGCAAATTTTAAATCCCCGTCAAGGGCCAGTGCCTTAGTAAGCAGGTTGTCGTTGGCACCGCGAATTAAAAATTCGTGAAAATTATCCCCCGTCATTAAGCCTTTAACGGCAGCTTTTAAACTACTGTCATTACTTTGCGCTAATGTGTATTCGTCATCATTAGGTAGGCGCCCTGCAATAATCAACGCAGCGCGGCGTAGGGTTTCACGGGAATTGGTTAAACTAATGCCATCAAATAAAGAGCCAGAACATATTAAATCACCGGGTGCGCTATTTCCTCCAAGCATCTGTAAAAAGTCTTCCAGTTTTTTAAAAGTCTCGTCATCACAGCTAAGTTGTACTCCTCCCCCGTGCGCTGAGCCACCACGCACTTTACTTAGAATGCTGGCATGCGCGTTGGCGTCGCTTTGGTAGTAGCTAAAAAATGCTTCTTGGTTAAGGGTGGCATTACCGTCACCTAGCTTTAGCACTAGGCTTGATTCTTGTGCAATGCCATTGCTGTTGTGGCATAACGCACATTTGGCTTGCGTAACGTCGGGTTCAATAAACTGCGCGTAAAAACTGGCTAGATCTTCGGGGTTGATATCTTGGCCGGCGTTATCATTGTTGTCATCTCGGCTATCGTCGTCTTGTGTTTGTAATAATTCGGTGAGGATATAGTCGGCCACATCAGACGCGCAAGTGCCTTCGCAGGTTGAAATATCAGACGGTGGCATAGTGTCCGATATGAGGCTAGTCAGCAGATCAGTAGAGTGGGTTGTATCGTTTAATGCCGACGCGATTAAGCCTTCCCCTTGAGGACCGTGGCACGCTGCGCACTGCTCGTAATAAATAGGAGCGCCAGGGTGATCGCTGGTATCACGGGCTTGTACTACTTCTTCTGGGGCGTCAACACTGCAGGCGCCCAGCATAGTGGCAAAGAAGATAAAAACAAGCTTGGTAAGCGGGATAATGCTTGGCAAGTAATGCAGTTTAGACATAACAGCGCCTCGATATTAAGTTCATGTAGTGAATTATTCTTGTGAGCCTTTACGGGTAAATTATATCCACTTGAATTGAGAGAAGATTGAAGTGTGTCACGCTAATATTGATTTTTTTGGGTCTTTTGGCCCAAAAAAAGTGTCGGTTGTTATTTTTATGACTGTATTGCCTCCTATTTATAGATAAAATCTATTAATGTAGTGAATAATGCCATTTTATTGGGGGAGTAAGGTTGCTGGATAAGTGAGACTGAATACCCATACTTACGCTATATTTGGGTGTATAATCCCATAAATGTCAGATTTGATTCAAAATGCTAGCAAGGCTGCACTTGCCAAGTTATTACGCCCCTTAGTTAAGCTGCTTATCAAGCAGGGGTTTAGCTATGCTAGTTTTGCCGAAGTGTCACGCCGGTTATTTGTAGATGTGGCTGCGGAAGATTTTAAGCTGCCCGGAAAGCGGCAAAGCTCTTCGCGCATATCGGTATTAACCGGCATTAACCGCAAAGATATCTCTAAAATTTTAGAACGGCCCAATCCCGCCGAGAACCACAACCCTAAAGAGGGTAATCGGCCATCGCGTATTATGCAGGGCTGGTTACGAGATAAAGATTTCATCAATGAGTCAGGTGCACCTAGGCCTTTACACTTTGAAGGAGCTGAGCACAGTTTCTCTGAATTGGTGCGCCGCTACGGAGGCGACGTTACCCCCAGAGCGGTATTTGATGAATTAACCCGGGTTGGTGCGGTAAGCAAAAATCCACAAGAAAAAATTTTGCTGTGCTCTAGCGCCTATGTTCCTCAAGCGGATTTAGATGAAAAATTTCGCATCATGGGGCAGGCCAGCCATGATTTGTTTTCAACACTCGATCATAACCTAGATCACGCGCCCTATATGGCCCGCGTTCAACGCACGGTTGCCTATAGTAATGTTCCTATTGAGTCTTTAGCGCAAGTTCGCTTACGCAGTAAAGAAGAAGGTGAGCAATTTTTATTGCAAATTAATCAATGGCTCTCGCAACAGGATCAAGATGTTAATCCTGATGTTAAAGGCACTGGCAAAGCACGCGCCGGCATTGGTATTTATTACTTTGAAGACATCTTGGAAGAGCACTCTTAGTTATGCCTATTGTGATTCAATTCATTATAGTTTTGCTTGGTAGCTTATTTTTAGTTGATCAATCTCAAGTACTTTGCAGTACACAACACTGCAGTGCTGCGCCTATTGTTATTACTCAAAATCCTTCGTTCCAGAATATAACGGCTGTTAATAACGGCGAACCCCGTCATGGAATCCCGTTAAAGAGTGACACTGAACAAACTAAAACTAAAGCTGCGGGTAACAAGTCGTTAATGGCCGAAGGTGGCATTGAGGGTACCGGCTTTATACCGCCGCAAAATAATTATTTCCCAGACCCTTTAGATATAGACCCTTCTGAGAAGTTTGATAACAACTCTGGTCACGAAAGTGCCATCGCTGAAGGTGGCATAGAGGGCACGGGCATAGTGAAAGATTATGATGATCCATCAAGTCCTGTTCCGCCAAATGTAAATGATCAGCTTGATCCTGGTGACGATGGAATTGAAGGTACCGGCATCATTGCCGGTGCAGAAAATCAGTTAATTGCCTATGGCCCCATCACACAATTTGGCAGCATTTATGTTAACGGCATAAAATATGAAATTGATGATGCCGAAATAGAATTTGTGAACGGCACTGGAACGTCTGAACTGAGCATAGGCATGATGGTTCAAGTTAATGCCGATTGGCAGCAGCAAATTAATGGTGTGTTTAATGCACAAAAGGTCACGTTTGATCATCAAATAGAGGGGCCTATTAAAGCCATAGTTCACTATGGCGATGTCACACTGTTGGATATATTGGGTAGCACGGTTGTTATCGCCGGCGACACGATCATTGATAAAAGTATTGTAAGTGACTTTAAAGTAGGAGCAGTGGTCACCGTAAGTGGTATTACCAATGAAAAAGGTCAGCTATTGGCCACCTATATTGCACTGCGCTCCGAAAGCTACAGTGAAGGGCAGCAGATTGAATTGGAAGGATCCATCGATGCCATTAACGAGCGGGATCAAATACTTCATTTGAATACAATGGATGTTGATGTTAGCTGGGCTGTATGGAAAAAGGGCAGCCTGCAAACGGTTTTGGTGGGTACACGAGTAGAAGTCGTGGGGCAGTATGATGCAGCAAGTAATCGTGTTACTGCCAATCAGGTGCGTGTTAAAAATAATGACTTGTCTGTAAATAAGGGCAATAAACTAAATATAGACACCATAATAAGCCGCTATCAATCGATTAATCAGTTCCGCTTAAATGGCTACATCGCCAATGCCTCTAAAGCCGAGTTTTTACAAGGTGAACCTTCAAGTCTTGGGAACGGAGTACGTGTGCGAGCAACGGGCTCTATTAATGTTGATGGTATATTTGAGGTGCATACTCTGCGCATTAAGCCCGACGCTAATTTCGCGGTTAAAACGCAAGTAAGTTCGGTTAATAGGGTAACGGGAGAGATCAGTTTTTTAAATTTAAACGCTTACACTCAAGCCGATACGGTTTATCAGTCAAAATTAAAATCTCCTAATAAGTATTTTAGTATTGATGATATTTCGCCGGGGGATTGGATTGAAATCAAGGGGGTCGAAGAAGGCAGTCGTTTAACTATTAGCCAAATATTTGCCTTGCGCAATAAAAGGCAAATGATAGTAAAAGGCCAGGCTATGAAAGATACGGATGGCAGGATTTTATTATTAGGCATTGAGATTCAACCAATAGAAGGGATTTCCCCGGAGATGCTCTTAGCCATAAAGGACGGCGATAAAATTGTTGTCAAAGGCACATTGTTTGATGGTGATACGTTTTATGCCCGAGAATTAATTGTGCACTAGGCTAAATTGAGATCATAGCTAGTAGTCAACCAAGGCGATTAGACGCAAATATTGGCGGCTAGCTTATAATTAAATGAGTAGAAAAAGGCTGCGGAGTCAGTCTTACATTTTGACTAAACACAGATCTAAAACCTTCCTGATATTTCAAAGGGTTGGAAAAATACTACATCCTGGGTTGAATAAGTAAGCAGCCTAATGTACAAAATAACATTCTCAGATTACATTTTAACGATAGGGATATCATGAAAAATCTAATTGTACTAAGCGGCGCGTTGACGGTAATTATGTTATTAGCAAGTTGTGGGTCTAGTGACGACTCTACAACCACGCAGGTAACTACTAACTGGTATGAAGATACCGATGGTGACAGTTTTGGCGACCCTGACTCGCATTTTATAGGTGATCAGCCCGATATGTCATGGGTGAGTAATAATACTGATTGTGATGATACTGGGCCTAACGCAAGTAGCCGATTTCCAGGTAATGCTGAAATCCCTGATGGTATAGATAATAACTGTAATGGAGAGGTAGATGAAGATTTACTGACAGTTAATAATTGCACTGAACTAACAGCGATAGATTTAACAGGCCGTTCGACAGTTATAATTACAGATACTTCAGCATGGATGGTTGGTCATGCCGCTTGTATCATGGTTTCTGAAAATACCATCGTTACTTGGCAAGGTAATTTCAATGCACATCCGCTGGGCGGCGGTGAAACACCAACGGCTGATACAACAAGCCCAATTACTGTTGCCGCTTCTGATTCAGGATCGTCGCCGGTAGACGTAACATTCAATGACTCAGGGGACTACCCATACTATTGCCTAGTTCATAAAACGGCTATGCAAGGTGTCGTTTACGTTCGATAAACGACGTTAGCAGGTTTTGTAATTTGTCTAGCGCATAATACAAAACCTACTCGAAGATATTAAAGCGCTACAGACCAATTAATTGCGAATTTTTAATAAGGGATTATTTTGAAGTTTTTGTTTTATTTTTTCCTGCCTATTATGGTGGGCTGTGTTGATTTAAGTGGTGGTGGAGGCTCTTCAAAAGATCCCATAACTCAAGAGTCCGATTCTGAATTAAGTGACCTAGATGGTCGTTTCTCATCAGCAACCTATAGAGATGCCGTTTTAGGCCGTGGCCATAGTGAAGTTGACTACAGCGGAACTTGGGTAATGCTTGTAAATGGATATGCCTATGGCGAGTCCAATCAAGAAAGCTTTGTGGCTAGAAGTGTATTGGATATTACAAAGCAACTAAATCCAGCGGGCACTGAAATGCTGTTCAGCAATCAGTGCATGTTTAATGACCTTACCATTAACCTTGCAACAAAAACGTTAGTAAATACCAATATTCCCGGTTTGCAAGAGTTCCACTTTGTTGATAACTCGTACTTTTATTACATCACTAGAAGGGATGTTGCAGGATATTCAGATGTTTACGAAAAGTTTGAATATATAAAGCTATCTGACGATCGGCTAAATATCGGGTCCATAGCAGAGCATATTGTGGATGGAAATGGTGATACGTTAATTGATGAGATAAACGATATTCGATGTTACTCCGAAGAGAAGACACTTTCAATTGGCCCTGATTCTGTATGGACGGTAAGTGATATTGATATTTACGCAGATTCTAATTTATCGGTAAGCATTGATAAACCGGTTGTTATTATTGGCCCTGTATACTTTGAAGATAATATTTATTATTTGGAACATAATTCCAATAATGACCTAGAGTATGAAGCAACTGAAAATGAAGGGGGTGAGGCTTTAATTTCAGCCTCGTTAATGCATGTTACAGGGACAACAGCGATTACGTTAGATAGCGGTGTGATTGCACGCAGTCATTTTGAAATGAATCTTACTAATGTTTTGAATGGCGAGTAATGTAGTGCGAGGTGTCAGTCTTCACAGGCGGCAGGCTTAAACCTTATAGAAATACCGGGCAGCCATAGTTAAAAATGAATGAATTCAATGGTTTACGAGTTTCTTTAGGGCTGCGAGGTAGGCTCTTGCTTTTGCCTAAGCGCACAAGGTTAGATCTGTTTCTCCTACATTAACAAGTTACGGGGCAGCTTAGAAAGTCAGAGCATTAGCCTCAAATAGCAGGATTTAATGTGCACTGGCAGTTTAAACACCGCATTGAATGCTATAATCACGTGAACAACCTATTGATCCCAAGCTTTTATAGTGTGGTTAGCAGTCAATCAGACAATGTTGAAGGCGTTGAAAATCAAGGGATAGATTATCAACGGGTTTTCGCTTCTCTTTTCATTGCCAACACACTGCCAGCTATTTAACGTAACTTTGTATAGAGAAAATCATGTCAGCATCAAAAATGAACCGTCGCATTCGCAAAAAATTGTATTTAGGTGAGTTTGCCATTATGGGGTTTGAATTCAGCTGTTCAATTGATGAAATGGACGAAACCAAGGTAAACGACTTTTTCTCTGAGCTGTTATCCTTTTTAGAATCCAATGATATGTTGTTCAGTGGCGGCGGCACTAAGGATAACTTTGGTGGCTACATTACCTCTCAACTGCGTTATGGATCGTTAACAACAGCCGATAGCGAGACACTAAAAACCTGGTTATCTAGTAATACAGGTGTTACTGATATTCAGTTAGAAGACTTGTCAGATGCGATATACGGTAACAATGAAGCATAATCATTGATTAAAGTGGTGATTTAAAAAAGGGCGAAAGCCCTTTTTTTGTGTCTGCTATTTACATAACGGAGTAATGAAAAAGTAAGTAATCTTTGAAAATAAGTAAGGTTATTTATCCGTGGTTTTTATTTTTTAATTAAGTGTACAAAACTAAGGCAAATGTACTGGGGCGCCAGGTTTACTATGTATTTTTTATGGGTTTTAATTGAGTTTCTGTGATATTTACAAATTCATTAAACATTAAAAATTAGTAGTACTAAAAGGAATTAAGTATGTTTGATTTTTTAAAGAAAAAAATAACAAAGGGTGGCTCCCAAATTTTAAGGTATAAATCGGCAAAAAAAACATCAGAGGTAATAGGGTTTGTTGATGAAGTTGATGTGTTGCTTCAAAATGCGCGAGTTAAAGTTTCTGATGGGTTATTTGGGGAGTGTGAAATCATAGGTCATGAGTTTATTCCATTAAAACCTCATATTGATATTCGTATTTACAAACCAGGATTTCATGGGCGCGATTTTTATACATTAGTGACATCAGGTATGAGTGATTTACCCATGACGGTGCATGCTGGTGTTCCAGAGCAGTACCAACGAGCAGAGATTATCATGTATGTTGATGAACCAAAAGATGAGTATCTGAAGCTGTTGCATGAATATGCTAGAACACCTCATGATTTCAATACATTTTTTGCACATGGTCATACTGTTCCCAATGGACAGCCTGCTGATCCGTTATTTAAGGGCAGTGAACTGGACACAGTTTTTTTTATGCCAACCATCTTATCCCCTGATGACCGCTATCCTGAATTTATTACACAAGAATCCGGAATAGCGCTTCAGTTATTACATTTAATGCCAATTACAACAATAGAATCCGATTATAAATTAGAAAAAGGAACTAATGCGTTGTATGACGTTTTTGCAGAAAACGATCTTCCGTTTGTTTTGAATGAAGCTCGTAAGTCCTATCTTTAACTAGAGCGCGTTTATAGTAATAAAAGCCTCATGTGAGGCTTTTATTATGTTTATATTTTTAATGTAGCTTGTAGGCGCATAGTTACAGTTAGAATAAATTAGTAATTTATAGTGGCTTCACCGCTACACAAAAACTTACATCAAAAACCCCCTGAGGTGGGTTACTGGTTTTTTCATGCAGGATTTTAAAGCAGGGTAAATTCTCTACCGAATAAGCACTGTTTTCCAGCTTAGTAAACAAACTTTGCCAAGCAAGGCCAAAGGCCTCTGGACTGTTCAATACAGAGCGAATATATGCGTATTTCCCACCCGCGACTTGTTGCTTATTGTATTGCTCAATATCATTTGTATCCTCGGTAAGTGTCATACACACATCGGTACGACATTTATCGGCCGGAGTTATTTCAGGGTTATCCCAAATTAAGATTAACGGGTCGCCCACCGCAATATTTCGTGCAGCGACAAACTGGTGTAAGGCAATAGAGGTTTCCTGTACACCACTTCCATATTCTCCAATCAAGCGTTTATACATCACCTGACGTGGCTTGAAATCGGCAATTACCAAATTAAGGTTTTCAATTTGTTGGTTAATATCTTGCATTTTATTACTATCCACGATTGGCTGAAGTGAATCCGTAGCATAACCTTCTGACTCAGCCAAAGCGTTTCCATTCTTGCTTAGCGCGTTTCCATTCTTGCTGTCTTTTGTTTGTGCATTAAGCAATTCAGGGGCTAAACCTGGAGAGATTAAGCTGATAAAAGTTTGTTTGTCGTCCAGTTTCTTGATGGTAGTTGGGGTTAAATTAAACTGCTTTTTAAAACACTTGGCCAAATTCTGAGGGCTTGAATACCCCAGTAACATGGCAACTTCAGTGACAGACGCGTCTTTTTGATAGAAGAAAATAGCAGCCGCCCGCTCAAGTCGAATACGTCGCTCATAATCCGCAAGGGTTTCACCCACTACCAACTTGAATACTTTATGAAAATGAAAAGCAGAAATGTGCGCCGACTGGGCAACATCCTCTAAGCTTGGGCGTCTGTGAATATTTTTCTGAACATAGTCCATCGCCGAGCTGATGCGCTTGTGGTATTCCTCTTTTGACGGTG
>JAPYOO010000403.1 GCA_029938135.1 Bermanella sp.
TACACCACCTGTGGTTACTGCAGTACCGGTTGCTCTATAGAAGTGGGCCTAGATGAAGACGGCAAAGCCGTGGCCACTCGCGGCAACGCCAACGCCGACGTTAACCGCGGCAAGTTATGTATTAAAGGTATTTTTGAACACGAATTGTTTGATGCCGCCGGTCGTGGTGACCAACCCCTAATGCGTAATGCCCCCTATGAGGCTTGGAAAAAAGAAAGCTGGGACACCGCGCTTGATCACATGGGCGGCGAAATTCAGCGCATTCAAGACACCTACGGCAAAGACAGCTTCGCTATCGTATCTACCGGCCAGCTGTTAACTGAAGAATTTTACAGCTTGGGCAAACTCGCCCGAGGTTGCATTGGCACCAATAACTACGACGGCAATACTACCCTTTGTATGGCGTCAGCCGTATCTGGCTACAAGCGCTCGTTTGGATCAGACGGCCCTCCTGGCTGTTACGACGATTTTGAACACACCGAATGCCTAATGGCGTGGGGCTCTAACTTACCCGAGCAACACCCTATTATTTACTGGCGCTTAAAAGAAGCCCTTGAAAAACGTAAGTTCCCGCTGATTGTTATTGACCCACGGGTCACTATGTTTGCCCAGTTTGCGGACATTCACTTGGCCATTACCCCAGGCACCGATCTAGCGTTAATGAACAGCCTAATGTACGTAATTTTGGAAGAAGGCCTAGAAGACCGCGACTACATTAATGCGCACACTAAAGGCATTGAAGACGTAGAAGCCTGCGTAAAAGATTACGACCCTATTACCGCCTCTAAAATTACGGGCATCAGCGAAGACAGCATTCGCCAAGTTGCACGCTTGTATGCAAAAGCGGGCACGGCCATGTCTATTTGGACCATGGGCATCAACCAATCTACCCACGGCTCAGATGGCGTAGTGGGCATTAACAGCATTAACCTTATTACCGGCAATATTGGTAAGCCAGGTGGCACTAGCCTTTCTATCACTGGCCAGTGTAATGCAATGGGTACTCGCGAATGGTCTAGTTGTTCAGGCCTGCCCGGTTACCGCATGTTAGAAAAACCCGAACACAGAAAAGAGATCGCCGAATTTTGGGGCATAGACGAAGCGTTTTTCCCTAAAAAGCGTGGCCTTGCACAAACCGATATTTTTCCGGCCATAGAAACCGGCCAAATTAAAGGCCTTTGGTTGGTGGCTACCAACCCTATGACCTCTATGCCCAATACCGCACGTATTCGTAAAATTTTAGAGAAGCTAGATTTCTTGGTTATTCAAGATGCCTACGCCGATGTAGAAACCACTAACTACGCACACATGTTTTTACCGGCCGCCGTATGGGCCGAAAAAGAAGGCTGTTTCACCAATACCGAGCGCCGTTATAATATTGTACGTAAAGTGCAAGAGCCTAAGGGCGACAGTAAATCAGATTTTTGGATCTTTAAAGAACTGGCCAAACGTTTTCCAAATGGCAAAAAAATTCACTTCCCAGAAACCCCTGAAGGCGCCTTTAATGAAATGCGTGAGCTTTCAAAAGGTGCAGGCCGTACTCTAAATATTTCGGGCATGACCCACCAAAAAATTGAAGACGCTTGCGGCATTCAATGGCCTTACTCTGAGGAAGATGCCAAACGAGATGAAGACGCTGCCAAAGTTGAAGGCGGTGCCACCGGCAAGCTGGGCGCAAAAGGCGCTTCGCGTTTATACACCACCGGTAAATTCCAAACCCCAGACGGCAAAGCCAATTTAATTCCATTACCGTTTATTAACAACAACGAAGTGCCTTGTACGCAATACCCGTTTTGGATGAACTCGGGCCGCGTGGTAGAGCATTTTCACACCCGTACCCGTACCGGTAAAATGGGCAACATGAATAAGTACAGCCCCACCCCGTACATGGAAATGAATCCAGATGCGGCTGCCGACTTAAACGTTAAACACGGCAGTTACGTGCGTATTGTGTCACGCCGTGGTGATGCGGTGGTAATGGTGCAGCTAACGCAACGTGTGGCCCGTAACGCGGTATTTATTCCGTTCCATTTTCACGATTGTGTAAACCGTGTGTGTTTAGGTTTGCTAGATCCTCATTCCCGCCAGCCAGCCTTCAAGCAAGGGTCTATTCGCATTGAAGATATAGATCAAAAATTGGCTGCACAATTAAACGTCGAACGACGTTCGTACTAAGGGAGGGGCAAAATATGAATAATTTAAATACCGAACTGCTGACCGATCTGAACAAAAAACCGGGCACAAAAGAAGCCGCCAATCCATTAGCGAAAGCGGCCCCTAAAACTGTTGAGTTTTATGATGCATCCAATAACAACAGCGGCTTTAACAGCGCCGACGTTGTTATACCGGTAAACAAAGAAGCGTTAAAGCCCGCGGGTAACCCAACCCCAGGCAAGCCCGCCATAGAAATTGGCCTGCGCGAAGACAACATGACCGGCTTTCAAAAAGCCATGCGCAAAGTGAA
>JAPYOO010000404.1 GCA_029938135.1 Bermanella sp.
CAATTGTCACATACGTGTGAATAACACACGTAAATCACACAGGAATAGGTTATGCCCTACATATTAGGTATTAGTTTTGTTATAGGTGTTGTACTGACGTACGGCCTGCTTGCCCGTCCAGCTCTTAAGCGAGTCGCCGAGCATAAGGCGGACTTGGAAGCGGCCAAAAATTTGTTGGATGACGCGCAGCAAGAAAGGACCACTCTTAAGCAAGAGCTGGCGGATGTGCAATACAAGATGGGTGAGTTAGAAAAAGACCTAGCCGGTGAACGTGCAAAAAAATAAGGAAATAAACATGTCCGTATTGGAAAAAGTACCGTCGCAAAAACTCATGTTAGTGGCATTAACACTGCTAGCGGTTTATCCCTTGGCGGTGATCGCAGCGCGTCTTGAATTATGGCATTTTAGTAATAGCTTCTTGTTGTTTATCGTGGCGGCGTTGGCGAGCTTTGTGATACTGGCCATTGGGCTGCTTAAATTAAGTAAAGGCGATAAAAGTGACACGCCTGCAATCCTTGTGACCATAATCGCCACGCTGTTGCCTTTGTCTACTTTGGGCAGCTTTGTGTATAAGGCGCAAAAGTACCCTTTTATCCACGATATCAGTACGGATCTGGTGCATGCGCCACAACTTTTGGCCGCCGCAAAAATACGCCTAGAAAGTGATCATAGTGTGGAATATCTAGCCGGTGAAGTGGCAGCGTTACAGCAAAAGGGTTACAACTTGACCCCTTTGATCGTGACTCAGCAACCCGCACAGGTCTTTAATGCGGCCAAAGCGCTTATGATGGACCGTGGCTGGGAATTATTAGCGTCTGAAAACCTGCAATATCCTTTCACGCTAGAAGCCAGCCATACCAGCTTACTCTTTGGTTTTACCGATGACATCGTGCTTAGAATTCAAGCCACTAAAGAGGGCTCGCACGTGGATATGCGCAGTATGAGCCGTGTGGGTAAAAGTGATATGGGGGCCAATGCTAAGCGCATTCAGACATTTTTAAGCGACCTTAGTGTGGGATTAAAATAACCCCAACCAGCGCATATCCGGATATCTTTAATAGATTCAATATTGAAGATAAAAATAAACCTCGTCATTGGTAACATCCATAGGGTGACTTGGTTTATTATGTTGGCTCAGGTGCCTTTATTATTGCTGCCTGTCATTTTTTAAGAGGGAAGGCATGGCCGCACCATTTGTACATCTACGCATACACACTGAATTCTCCCTGGTGGATGGTATTGTTCGGGTAAAAGACCTGGTTAAAGCCGTCGCCCAAGATTGCCAGCCCGCTTTATCCATCACCGATCAAAGCAACATGTTTGCCCTTGTTAAGGGGTATAACGCCTGTATGGGCGCCGGAATAAAGCCGGTACTGGCCAGTGACGTGTATATAGAGCGTGAAGACGATCCCGCAAACCCGTATTGCATGACCTTGTTTGCACAAAACGCGCAAGGGTACTTGCACCTTACCGAATTAGTCAGTTCAGGTTTTACCCAAAATCAGCATGACGAAAAAGCCCAAGTTAAACTTGAATGGTTTAAAGAGAAAGGCGCCGGATTAATTGCCTTGTCGGGTTTCCAGCGCGGCGATATTGGCGAGGCGCTTTTAAAAGATGATGATGAATTAGCCGAACAACGCTTATTGGCTTGGAAAGAATTATTCCCTGGGCGCTTTTACCTAGAATTACAGCGCACCGACAGAAGCAGCGATGAAGAATTGGTGCAAAAAACCGTGGCCTTAGCCGTTAAGTGCCAAGTGCCCGTAGTGGCCACCAACGATGTGCGCTTTATTCATGAAGAAGACTTCCAAGCGCACGAAACCCGAGTTTGTATTGGCGAGGGCGTAACACTAGATGACCCAAGGCGCGTAAAAGCCTATTCCGAACAACAATATTTAAAAACCAGCGCACAAATGCAAACCCTGTTCGCGGATATCCCCAGTGCCATCAGTAACACCATAGAAATAGCGCAGCGCTGTAGTGTGCAAGTGCGCTTGGGTAAAGAGTTTTTGCCCGACTTTCCCATTCCAGACGGCCTCACTGAAAATGAGTTCTTTCGTAAAATCTCTATTGAAGGTCTAGAAGAGCGTCTTGAATTTATTCTAGATAAAAATGCCGATGACTATGACAGTCGCCGTAAAGAGTATTTTGACCGTTTAGAATTTGAACTAAAAATCATTATTGACATGGGATTTCCTGGTTACTTTTTGATCGTAATGGATTTCATTCAGTGGGCCAAAGACAATGATATCCCCGTAGGACCCGGTCGTGGTTCAGGTGCGGGTTCACTCGTGGCGTATGTACAAAAGATCACCGACATCGATCCACTGTTATACGATTTACTGTTTGAGCGATTTTTGAATCCTGAGCGGGTATCTATGCCCGATTTCGATATCGACTTTTGCATGGATCGCCGTGAAGAGGTGATTCAATATGTGGCCGAAACCTATGGTCGTGAAGC
>JAPYOO010000405.1 GCA_029938135.1 Bermanella sp.
GGTCTAAGCTGAAATAAAATAAAAAAAAGAATGTGCTATGAAACCTACAAACTCTCATCAAGCCAGTGTGGCCCATAAACAAATGACCAGCTTGGGTGATCAAAATTATCCAAGCTTTGAGCTGCGTGCAGTATTTGCGTATTTATCAGTTCAGGGGCATAGAGAATGGTGTGAGCTGCAAATGGGTCAATTGGCGTTAAGTGATTATGATTTACAGAAACCCTTTGTGCCCTCCCATATCGCTTTTCAAGGCATTAACGCTGTCATTGAATCATTCTATGAGCCGGGTTTGGGTTGTGATATAGCACAAACCTACAGCTTGCCAGAGTTGGGAGCCATAGGGGCATGTGTGGGCAGCGCCGAAACGTTGGGGGAAGCGTTGGACATTAGCCAAACCTACCACGAACTGCTGGGCAGTTTTACTGACATTGTAAATATTGTTGATGGTCATACCTTTACTAACCGGTTAGTCGATGTGGCAAAATTGGATCCACGAGTCTTGCAGTTTTTATTTGAGTTAACGGTTGCCGGCATGATTAAGCTGGGGGAGGAAATATCCGGGCAGCGAGCAAATATTTTATGTGTACGTTTTAGTATGTGCTTAAGCGAGGGCGCCAAACAAAAATTCTCAAACGTATTTCATTGTCCCATCGAGGATAATTGTAAATTTAATGAGTGGGTTATTGATATGCAAAGCTTGGCACTGCCAGTGATCAATAATCTATATTCACCCTCTCAAGCCGCAACTAACCTTAAGTCTTTGTTGGATGATCTACATAGAGAGCAAGGCTTAGTCGATAATATCGACTGTATTTTAAAATGTTCAGCCGGAGATTTCCCCGACCCAGATATGATCTCCAATGCCCTAGGCATGAGTGGCCGTACTATGCGCCGACGACTCAGTAAAATGGGTACCAGTTTCACCGCCCTAATTGACAAAGTACGCTGCCAATTGGCCATTAATTTAATTCAGCATCAAAACTTGTCTAACGAATCCTTGGCCAATGAATTAGGTTATTCGGATGCGGCCAATTTTTATAATGCTTTTAAAAAATGGACGGGAAACTCCCCCAGTTTTTACCGCTTAGAAAAATAAGTCTGCCTGTTTAGTTAATAAACTCACGCCTATTATTTTTACGTCTACCCATTAGGCATAACAATATAAGTAATACAATAAAACGGCTATCAATGAAACCTGCGCCTGATGATTCCTTAGGCGCGGGTGACGAGATTACAATAGCCACACTGCGTTCCAGTAAAATATTATAGCTTTGGTTTTGAGTGATCTGGCTTGTATCAACCTCTATGGTCAGTGAATCCAATTGTTCAATCCGCATTGTACTTAAACTGTGTAGGTTTAAATCTACCTCATGATTAAACGATGCTTGCGATGCATTATTAATGGTAACCACGATGGTTTCACTGCTGCCATCAGCGAAATGTAAACTCATCAAAGGGTTATCACGAGTAAAGTCTTGGGTGCCCAATGCGCTTAAGGAACCGGACAGTGAAATAGCGTTGCTCATCAGTGATAAAATGATTTCATGCTCAACTAAACTGGCAGCTAAGGTTAAGTCACTTGAGTTAAAACCATTGGCAGAAATATTTAATCCGTAAAACTGGTCATCATCGGGTAACCAAAGGGAAAATTGTCCATCGTTATCGGATGTGAACGTACGTTGAATATTAAGCTGGGTTAAATTCGCGTGCGCCACTATATTCGCCGATGCCTGCGCAATGGCATTGCCACTGGTGTCTATTACCGTAAAGCGGTGCTCTATGGCGGGCAGTAAATCTATTGTGCGGCTTTCATCTTCATAATCTGCATTTAAGGAAGACACATTAATGTCTATTGTGGTTAATTGCGTTACCGTCTCACTGCCTAAAAGAACCATAGCCTGGTTAAAGTTCTCGCTGTCGTTGGTGGCAATAAACGTAGTTTGAAATTGATTGGCGGCATCGCTAAATGTTAAAAGGCTGCTGCTAAGCTCTTCTACTAAATACTGAGACCCCACTTGGCCGCCTTCAATTTTCAGAGTTTGGCTGCTATCTGAATTTAAAAGTTTTTCACTTGAAAACGTTAAGCGTAATGGACGAGCTATAGAAAGAGTGGTGACTTCGCCGTTGCTATTGTCGGTTATAGACAGGGTATAGATGCCCGCGAAGGCGCCACTTTGTGGCAAGCCAATATCAATGCCACTAGCGTTGCTGGTTATTAATGTACTCACATTCGTGCCATTAAATTCAAGCCCATACGTGTAATCACCACTGCCACCTAATACATCAACTTGGCCATTGTCTAAATTTAAATTTAAGCTGTCGCCATGGTTAAATAACGTGTCGTTCACATCCACATGGGTGCTGGGTAAGCCAGAGGTTATAGAAATAGTAAGGTTGGTGTTGCTGGTGCCCCCGTTGCTGTCATCGGCTTGAATCACAATACTTTCACTGGCAACCGA
>JAPYOO010000406.1 GCA_029938135.1 Bermanella sp.
TGGGATATTTTTTATCCAGTTACTTAGATTTAATCGCCTTGCAAAGCATTACTGCGTCTACGGAAAGAATCATTCTTTACGCGTATCCAAGTTTAGTGATTATCATTAAAGCCATTATTGATAAAAGACGGCCAAGCCGGAAAACAATCATGGCTTTAATGACGGTTTACGCTGGGTTAATAATATTGCTGCCAGGAGAGCTTAACGTTGAGGGGTCTGGCATGGGAATTATGCTGATGTTCATTTGTGCATTCACCTTTGCTTTGTATGTAATATTAAGCAAGCCATTAATTAGCCGTATGGGAGTGGGCGTTTTCACATCAACTGCCATGGTGTCTTCGTGTTTATTTACCCAAATACATTTTGTCACGGTTGAGTTAAATACGCTTATGAACTTTCCCGCACACGTTTACGGTTTAGCCCTTTTATTAGCATTTTTTAGTACCGTGATTCCCAGTTATGCGATGAGTGCCGCCATTGCCATCATTGGCTCTGAAAAAGTGGCCATTACCGGCACCACCGGACCTGCTTTTACAGTATTATTTGCCGTATTAATTTTAGGCGAGTCATTCACCATTTACCACGGCGCCGGCTTAGCCCTCGTTATCACCGGTGTATTTTTATTATCTAAAAAATAGCCCCCAGGCCTAAATACAAAAAAGCCGTTAAGATGCTGGGTCTTAGCGGCTTTTTTTAGGGCGGCACGCATTCCTTTCTTTTTCAGATAGGTCTCGCTTTTTTGACCGATAATAATTACTTTGCGTTGCGGTGTAACCTCTTTTCATTTTTTCCTGCAACTTCTTTAGGCGCTTCTTTGCAGATATACAGGCCGAGCTTTGACTGGGGTCTTCAGACTTGCCACCTTTGAGGGATGGGAATTTACTGGAATTACGTTTACTAATTCGCTTTTGGGCGTTAATCCCCCTAATGGCATCACGCTCTTTTTTCCGTGATGCTTTATTGCCGTAACTGCTGCCTCGGGTGTCTACTGTTATCTTTTGTGCGCTATCTTTTTCAAACGGCACATCGGAAAAATGAGCATCGCCTTTTTCATCCACCCACTTATAGATTCCACTATGGGCTTGAACGGACAACATCAAAACCAACAAACTAAGAAATACCATTAAATCACGCACATTAATTCCTTTTAAATTTATCATCCATGCTGGGTTTTCTTCACCCATAAAAAAAGCCGAAGCATGCGCTTCGGCTTTCATTCTAAACCTTTACATTAAACCCCAAAAGGCTCCAAGCCTTAAAAGAAGCTTAAAGACTTAAGGTTTTCTCGCCACGTGCAATACCTGATACACCGGTACGCACTGTTTCTAGAATACAGTTTGAACCAATGGCTTCGATAAACGCTTCCAGCTTATCGGTAGTACCGGTAAGTTGAATAGTGTAAACACTGGCGGTCACATCGACAATTTGCCCACGGAAAATATCAGCAGTACGCTTAATTTCAGCACGCTGCGCACCAGAGGCTTTCACTTTAATCAGCATCAGTTCACGCTCAAGGTGTGTGCCTTCCGTTAGATCAACCAGCTTCACCACTTCAATTAATTTATTTAACTGCTTAGTGATCTGCTCAATTTCACGCTCAGTCCCCGACGTCGTAATGGTCATACGTGACAATGTTGGATCTTCGGTAGGCGCTACCGTTAACGTTTCAATATTGTAAGAGCGCTGTGCAAACAAACCTACAACACGGGCCAAAGCACCCGGCTCATTTTCTAATAAAATAGAAATTATATGTCGCATTAAGTGCGCTCCGTTTTACTTAACCACATGTCGCGCATAGCGCCTGTGGGAACTTGCATTGGGTATACGTGTTCGTCTGGATCTACTGCTACGTTAACAAATACTAAACGATCTTTGTATTTACCAAAGCAATCGTCCAACACACCCTGGAGCTGATCTTTAGTGTCTACCTGTAAACCCACGTGACCATAAGCTTCAGCCAACATAGCCCAGTCTGGTAGAGATTCCATGTAGGAACTAGAGTGACGTCCTTCATAGTTCATATCTTGCCACTGACGCACCATGCCAAGGTAACCATTGTTTAGGCAGAATATTTTAACGGGAATACCGTACTGCAAACAGGTCGACATTTCTTGAATGTTCATTTGAATCGAACCTTCACCGGTTACACAAACCACCATCTCATCAGGGTAATTCATCTTCACCCCCATGGCCGCTGGGAAACCAAAACCCATAGTGCCTAGGCCACCTGAGTTGATCCATTTATTAGGCTCATCAAACTTGTAATACTGAGCGGCAAACATCTGGTGCTGACCCACGTCCGAACAAATGTAGGCCTGACCTTTAGTGGCTTTAAATAATCCTTCAATGGCTTCTTGAGGCTTTAATAAACCGTTGTCATTTTTGTCATAGTGACCACCGTGACGTTTGCGCCATTCATCAATCTGCGCCCACCAAGATACCAGTGCGTC
>JAPYOO010000407.1 GCA_029938135.1 Bermanella sp.
TACTGCTCACTTAACAGGAGCAGTTTTTTTGTATACGGCATAACGGCGGTAATATAAAAATGGACTTACATCCCCAAAGAACCAGTCAGTCGTGGTTAGAAATGATGGGAAATTTTTAACAGGGCTTCATTCTCAATAAGGGCACACAGATATGGCGGTATTGGTCTACACTGATTAAATATTATTGGCCCATAGAGGTTAACCACTATGCCCAAGCTTTTTTTTCAAGTGACTTTGCTTGCCGTATCAGTATCCCTCCTATTTGCCCCCCAACTACAGGCAATCGATCTTGATGACTACTTTGCCATGTCACTGGAAGAGCTACTGATGGTTGAAGTTGTTACCGCCTCTAAACGTAGCCAAACCATTAATAAGGCACCGGCAATGGTTTATGTGATTAGCGCCGAAGACATTAATCATCGAGGCTATTCTATTCTCAGTGACGTATTACGCGACCTGCCGGGTTTTGATACTACAGAATACGGCGGTGCAGAATTTGGCACGGATATTTCAGTAAGAGGTGTACCGGGCAATAATAAGGTCATTTTGCTCTATGATAATGTGCGCGTAAATTCTCCGGGTGGAGAACCGATGCAGATTAGGGGTGACATCAGTGTTCGCCATGCCGAGCGAATTGAAATTGTTTATGGCCCAGGCTCCACTTTATACGGTCAGGATGCCATCAACGCGGTTATCAATGTGGTGACTAAAACAGGTGATTCCCATAGAGCATCTGAAGTTAGTATCGCTTTTGGTGAGCATGCTTATAAAGATGCATTTGTATCTTATGCCAATGCAACAACCCTTAAAAATGGCAATACGCTGCAACTTAGCACTTATTTTCAGTGGCAGGATAGCGAGTTAAGTGATTTAAAAGAGGATTATCCGCAATGGTGGCAAACACTCTATGAAGGCTCAATTGCTGGTGATTTAGGCGGGGATCCCATTCAACGCTGGGATGAAGGGCTTAATTTTAATCTTAATTTAGAGACTCAGGAAAATGCGGTCCGCGTTTGGTACCGTGAATCCTCTCGTAGCTGTGCAGGTGGGGCAGCACAAACCTTGGTTTACAGTGATGGCTGTATCTGGACCGATAAAAGCCTAGTGATTGATGCAAGTAATCAGGTGCACTTCAGCGAAAATGTCTCTTTACACTCCACCATTAATTACCGGCGTAGTGAAGTTGACCCTGAATCTCGTTACCTGAACTTGGCAGGTAATGGTCAATTCTCGTTTAGTAATCGTAAATATGGATTGGCCACAGGTATTAAAGTGGAGGAACGTTTTGATATTGTCATTAGCGATGCACTGTTTTTTAAAGTTGGTGTGGTTCTTAAAGATCACAGCACTCTCGTCAAGGCTACTATTCCCGAACAGGGTTTTGACGTAAATGGCAATGCCATCCAACAGATAGGTGAGTATAGCTATTATACCGAAGCCGGTGACGCCAATAGCTTAGTGGTGAAGGCCAGTGGTACCGAACTTCACTACCAAACCTCCGCTGTCTACTTAGAATTGGATTACGCCATAAATGATGCTTTGGGTTTGGTATTAGGTCTGCGTAAAGACTATGACGAACGTATTGATCAGCGCCCCTTTAGCCCTCGTGCGGCTGCTATTTATCATTTCAATGACCATCTCACACTGAAATATATTTACACTGAAGCCTTTACTGCGGCAGCGCCCTATTTTGCCTATGTAAACTTTATTACTCCCTCGGTTATTGTTGACAATACTGATGCACTAGAAGCAGAAGAAGCACTCTCTCATGAGATCAATATTAGCTGGACAGAGCAATATTGGTTAACAGGCATAAGTCTTTACCATAATGAGCAAAAGAACCTTATACACGTAGCCAATGCGGGTTTTGACTTTAATATTGCCGATTCCGATGTCTATCTTGATGAGGCTGGCACCCAGCAGCGAGTTTTATTGCAGGCGGCAAACGGCGGTGACTCCGTTTCTGAAGGGGTTGATATTTATACTCGTTATCAATGGCAGGCTGTGGACCTATGGGCGTCGTTGTCTTATGTTGATTATGAAGCAAACATAGAAGGGGATAAGCGTGGTCTGGAGCGTCTATCTTCAAAAAATGTTCGCTTGGGCGCAACCTGGCAACCCATGCCTGCCATGCAGGTAACACCCAGTTTGGTTTATCGTTCAACACCTGAAAACATCTCCGTGTTCAACGGTTTGGAAGACGAGACTGACAATCCCTACTGGCTTAACCTTTACCTTTCGTATCACCCTGCATCTAACGTAAAAACGTATTTACGTATCGATAATATGACAGATAATCGTATTGCACTAAGAGGCTTAAGCGGCCCTGCACCACAGGAATCTCGCTCTATCCGGCTTGGTATCACTTATCAATACTGATTGAACAGGCTAGAGGGACAGGTTGATACTCCCCTAGTTTATAGGACATCCTAAGTAGTGGACAATACA
>JAPYOO010000090.1 GCA_029938135.1 Bermanella sp.
GGGTAATGAGTTGACAAAGGAAAGGATGGAAAATATTATCTAGTTCATATTTTCCATCCTGATCTGTTTAATACCAGGTCATGCTTTGATTTGAAGAGGGAGTACAAGCCATGCAACCACCGCAAACCGCCGAACCAGCAACAGCTGAGCTGCCTGAAGTGAGTGAGAATTTGGTGAAGATGCGCACGCGTATCATCAACGGTTTTGAGTCATTGGCCAGAGATCCTGGACCAAAAGGCGTGGTCATGACCCATTTGGTGAGCCAGCTTGGCATTAGTACTAAGACTCTGTACCGCTGCTTCCCCAATAAAACGCAATTGGTCATTGAGATGATTCGAACTTGGTCTATAGAGCAAACGCAAAATCAACAAAGGCGCATACAGAGCACGTTGACCCCAAGGGAGCGTATCGTGGAGGCATCGTTGAGCTGGCTGGAACATTACGGTCAGTTTAGTGACTGTTTTTGGTTGCAGCTGGCACGTGATTACCCAGAGGCGCAAGCGTTGTATCAACGGCAGTACGATGAATTTATCGAGCGTTCCCGACAAAACATCTCTCCCTTTGTAAAGCCTCAATTAAATGCTGACCTGGTATTAAGTGGCCTGATGGTATTACTGGAGCATGCTGGCAACTTGGAATTATGCGAGCAGCTGAACATCACCCGCAAGACGGCTATTAACCAAACGGTAAACGTGTGGGCCGACGGTGCCCTAATTGGAGTTTAGCTTCACAAGTTAACGCGACAAATCACATATGAATTATTGCTTCGCGAAAAATAAAAAATATTATTTTTGGAGATACTATGACCAGTAGCGACATATACACAGTGGGCGTACCGATAATCTTTGCCTTAATTGCATTTGAAGTGATTATGGGTTTGTACCAAAATAAATCTTATTACCATCTGGGGGATACTCTGGGTTCGATGGGGTTATTGGCCGGTAATATCGTTGTGAACATTGTCACTATGGGCACGGTAATGGCCATTTATTTTGGGGTTTATCAATTTCGTTTGTTTGATCTGTCGCAGGCATTACCCATGTGGGCATTGTGGTTAGTGAATATTATTTTAATAGACTTTGTTTTTTACTGGTACCACAGGTGTTCACATCGTAGTCGCTTTTTATGGGCCATTCATATGAACCATCATTCTAGTGAAGAAATGAATTTCATAGTGGCATTTCGTCAAGCTTGGTTAGGGCCTTTGTCTAAAGTGCCTTTTTTTATGATCCTGCCGTTGCTGGGGTTTGACCCCTTGATGACACTGGTGGCAGGGAGTTTAAGTACCTTATGGGGCGTGTTGGGTCATACTCGAGTGGTAGGGAAACTTGGCCCCTTGGAGAGGATATTTAATACCCCCAGTCATCACCGAGTACACCATGGTAGTAACCCGCAATACATAGATAAAAACTACGGTAATTTTTTGATTATATGGGATCGATTGTTTTCGACTCACGCCATTGAGGGTGAGACAGTTGTGTACGGTTTAGTAAACAACGTCAACACCTTTAACCCCATTAAAATAACCTTTATGGGCTGGAAAAAATTATTTCGCGATATGTGGCAAAGTGGTAATGCCAAATATGCTATTCAGCATTTTTTTGCTGCACCCGATTGGCAGCCTAAGGGGAAAATATCTCACATTGAAGATCAGAAATATTATCCGCTAGCAGAAAATGAAAACAAATGAATAGTGTATATTTCTTTGAATTCTAGTTACAAGGGTAAACCTGAGGTTTGTCTGTTTGAACTCCCCAAAACATTAGCATTGTTTATATACGGACTAGTTTTTGAGCTTAGAAGAGATGATTACCTTGGTGATGTTACGTATACACATTTAAGTTTCAGTGGCTTGTGGGAAGCTGCTTGTGCTGGGCTTTGCATTGATGCATCAATGCACATTCATAAACTAGGCTAATTTAAAGTTATTCGTCACGTAAGTGACAGGCTTGCCATTCTCCCCTTGCTACATTGGCACCACTATAGGCTAAGTGATCCTGCTGTTAGTCATATCAATCCTCTTGAGCAACGCCATCAGCTCTATCCCTCATAGCAGCGATTAAGGCAAACTTGACCCATTACGTCATGTATTGTTAAAAATCAGCCTGTTACATTAATTGTTATCTTCATTTGCACATCACACACTCATATTAAAGGAGTTACCATGAACGTCGATTTTTCAGATCAAGAGATCGCTTTTCAACAAGAAGTTTGTCAGTTTTTAAACGACCAATTGCCTTTAGATATTTCACAAAAGGTCAAAAATGACCTGCATCTTGATAAAGCGGATCTTGTAGGCTGGCAACAAATTCTGGCCAAGCAAGGCTGGGCTGCCATTAATTGGCCGGCAGAGTATGGCGGTACTGGCTGGAGTTCTACTGAAAAATACATATGGAATAATGAATGTGCCATAGCCGGTGCTCCCGCTATTGTACCGTTTGGTTTGGGCATGGTAGCCCCGGTTATTTATACCTACGGCAGTGAAGAGCAAAAGCAAAAATTCCTGCCTAGCATATTAAACAGTGATGTTTGGTGGTGTCAGGGTTATTCAGAGCCCAATGCAGGCTCTGATTTGGCGTCATTGAAAACCACCGCGACCTCCGATGGTGATGATTACTTAATTAACGGCACCAAAACATGGACCACCTTAGGTCAGTATGCCGACTGGATTTTTTGTTTGGTGCGCACCGGTGCGCCTGAAGTGAAAAACCAAATGGCCATTAGCTTTGTTTTAATTGACATGAAAACCCCTGGTATCACGGTTTCTCCTATTTACATGTTAGATGAACGTCGTGAAGTGAATGAAGTGCACTTTGATAATGTACGAGTGCCTAAAGCCAACCGTATTGGCGAAGAAAACAAAGGCTGGACCTACGCCAAGGTTTTATTAACCCATGAACGTACCGGTATTGCCGGTGTTGCCAAAAGTAAAGACGTTCTAGAAAAAGTAAAAGCACTGGCATTACAAACCAACGATTTTGGCGCAAGCTTAATGGATAATCCAATTTTTGCACATAAAGTAGCTGAACTAGAGATTGATTTACTCGCACTAGAATATACCGAACTGCGCACACTGGCAGCCGTTAGTACCGGTAAGGCGCCAGGCCCTGAGTCTTCAATATTAAAAATTAAGGGCACCGAGATTTACCAAATAATTGATGAGTTGAAAATGGAAATAGCAGGCTATTACGCGCTGCCATTTGTAGACGAGCAATTTGAGTCTAACTTTGACGGTGTAAAAGTGGGCCCAGGTGCAGCAGCCAATAGCGCGCCCTTGTATTTTAATCATCGTAAAACAACCATTTATGGCGGCAGTAACGAAGTACAAAAAAATATAATCTGTAAAGCTGTACTTGGATTGTAAGTGGGTTTTACCCCTACATCATTTATAACAATATTTATCACCCCTTGTAAATTTTGGGTGTTTAGGAGAAACAGTATGGATTTTTCTTTATCCGACGAGCAACAAATGCTGCAAGACAGTATTGCGCGTTTTGTACAAAACGATTACGATTTTGATTCCCGTGCAAAATCAATTAAAACAGATTTGGGTTATAGCGCGGATCACTGGAAATTGTTCGCAGATCTAGGCTGGTTAATGGTGCCGTTCACTGAAGACGAAGGTGGCCTAGGTGGCAGCGCTGCCGATTTAATGGTGGTAATGGAAGAGTTTGGTAAAGGCATTGTGATTGAACCATTTTTAGCCACGGCTATTATTGGCGGCGGATTAATTTCGAAGGCGGGTAATAGTGGGCAAAAAGAGAGTCTAATCGGCGGCATCATAGACGGTAGCCTGCAATTGGCATTTGCTTATGCCGAACCACAAAGTCGTTACGATCTTTCAAACGTAGCCACTACGGCCAAGAAAAATACCGATGGTTATGTTTTAAGTGGTCATAAAGCGGTGGTGCTAAATGGCGCTAACGCCAACAAAATCATTGTGTCGGCTCGTACTTTTGGACAGCCAAGTGACAAAGAGGGTATCTCGCTATTCATAGTCGATGCCACTGCCACAGGCGTAGAGATTCAAGGGTACCGTACACAAGATGGTGGCCGTGCTGCTGAAGTTCGTCTTGAAAATGTACAAGTGGGTGCTGATCAATTATTAGGAGGCGAGAATAGGGCATTGCCTATTATCGAATCGGTATTAGATCGCGCTACGTTGGCGATATGTGCTGAAGCAGTTGGTGCCATGGAAGTTGCTACTGCCAAAACGGTTGAGTATACAAAAACGCGTGTTCAATTTGGTGTGTCTATTTCTAAGTTTCAAGCCTTGCAGCATCGTATGGCGGATATGTTCATCGAGCAACAGCAAGCTAAATCTATTGTTTTAATGGCTGCCATGAAGCTTGATCAAGCGGGTGAAGATGCGTCAAAATCAGTGGCGGCCATGAAATCCCTTGTGGGTCGTGCATCTAAAAAGATAGGTCAAGAAGCGGTGCAAATTCACGGTGGCATAGGTGTCACCGATGAACTGGATGTGGGCCATTACTTTAAACGCATGACTATGATCGATCTTATGTTTGGTAACAGCGATTACCAAACACAACGATTTACAGCTCTATAATTTGAGTAAGTCTTAGTAAATAAAACATAAAAAACCGCATAGGTTTATAACCAGTGCGGTTATTTTGTTAGTCTGCTGTTTTACTATGATGTAGGACTAGTTGGTGTCTTTCGTGGTTACACTTAAGTAAACCGTTTTCAAGTTGGTTCCGTGCTCATAACCAAACTCCATTTTTTTAAGTAATTGACTTAGCTGGTTGCGGGTGGCTTGGTCTTTAACCCCTCTAATTTTGATGTTTTCTAGCTGACCTTTTCTGTTTAAGTTAAAGGTAAAGTGACTTTTGGTCGTTTTGGATTTTTGGTGTCGCAGCGTAAAGGCGACTTTAGATAGAAAATCTTTAGATTGCCCGTTCCAGCAAGGATAAAAAGAGGTATTACGTCGGGGCTTTTGGTTTGAACAGTCACGGACCTTTCCATTGGCCGTTCCCACATTAAAGTTGGCTTTTATCGAAATACGTTGCTGATAGGTTTGTGATGTAAACTCACCGGTATCGGATAATATAGCGTCCATATCCTCGGATGCCATAGATTTTAGTTGGGCTAGTGCCGGCATACTAATTAAACTTAAAACGAGCAGGTACTTAAATTTCATAATTTTACCTTCCATAAGAGGGCGTGAGTTTACCAGTTGAAACAGAAATAAAAAACAATGATTTAATTTATGACTCTATAAACTATTCGTTAATAACTAATTCTACAAATAAGTGGTTTTGCACGTTTTATACTCACGACTACGCAGAACACACGGGATCAGGTTATGCATTTTGCGTATAGGTAAAAAAATATAATCCCGTCAACATTTTACAATGATGCATGTACGGTTGGTACTGCTGATGATTTTATAAAGATAGGGTAAAAGGGGGGAGCTTTAAATGCGATAGCTATACAACACACTTAATGGTGGTGGGCACGTATATCTCAAGTAAATCTAGGATGCTGCGCGCGCCGGAAGCCTAAATCATGTTGTGATCAATTAGCGTCACAGAAGCAGGCTCTAAGCACTTCTATGTTCATCAACTCTTTAAGCGATAGGTTAAACACGTCTTCATCCATAGTGGACGCCAACGTTTTAGACAAGGGTATGGTCGATAAGCCCGCTATGCACAGTACAAAAAAGTCGTGTGTTAGATTCAACTTCTGCATTCAATCCCAGTGTCCTATCTATTTAAATTTTCGTAAGCAATGCTAAATTATGGCATTTGATTATAAAAAGGCGAATAAATAGGGTAAGGGCTGGGGATTCGGACTTTTCTGTGAATTCAGCCGTGCGCAGAGCATTAAAGCTATGTAATTGTGCTTATTGGGTGATAAATACACATGAATTTGCTGAGGGCTTATTGTGCGGTCGGTATATTCTAGAAGGTGTGGCTATATTGGCACCTAAAAGAATGGGGCCAGCACTTGTTAAGTGGGGTGAATCATCAAATATGGGCTGACTCCATGCAATATTATGGTGAAGGGGGAGGGAATAGGTTAAAATTCGATCTGATTTATATATCGATTCAATGGTTTTGTGATGATGCGTTTATTTTTACCTTTAATAGTTATGATATTGCTTAGCGCTTGCGGCGGCTCTGCTAGCGGTTCGGGCTCGGATATTCAGCTTGAACTCGACAGTGATAATGATGGCACGCCAGATATTAGTGATGACCTCCCTTTAGACCCTACCGAAACCGTTGATAGCGATTTAGATGGGGTGGGCGACAATGCGGATGCCTATCCTAATGACCCTGACAAAACTACTTTTAGTGTTTCTGGCTTAGTTAATGGCTTAAGCAGTGAAGTTAAAATTTTTCTTAATGATCAAACCCTTTCGTTGCTTGAAGTTGGAGGCTTTGAATTTAACGTATTCATGAATACCTCGTTTACGATTAGGGCTGTTAATCTTGCCGGCACTCAGTTATGCACTGTGACGAATGCCACGCATACCGCAGTAGATAATATCAGCGCGGTGATGATTGAATGTGTAGATAGAGAACCATTATTAGACGTGCTTACGTCAACATTTTTTACCGATGACAATTTCTTAAGTTGTTTAAATAATTTGGATGGAATGGGCAGTAAGTTGTATGTAGATGAATTAACCTCGGTTACGTGCAAAGACTCAAACATTACAAGTATTGAAGGGGTGGAGCATTTAAGTGAGCTAACCGAGCTTGTTTTTGATTTTTGTAGAATTACTCAGATTGATGTAAGTCAAAACTCAGATTTAACATTGTTATCGGCCTCCTCAAATATTGAATTAAATAGCGTAAATATCACTGGGAACTCAAAGTTGATTACCGTTATTTTAAATGATAATGCTATTACGGATCTACATTTTGGCAGCAATACAAATTTAGAAATACTTAAACTCTTTAACAACCCTTTAACAACTTTAGATATAACCGGTACTACAAAGTTGTCTGAATTAGATGTAAGGGGGACTGAATTAACCACTATTGATCTTCGTTTTAATACAGAATTAACTAAGTTAAGTCTTAATGACTCTCCCGTAGGATCCAGTGGTGCACTGGACCTATCACAGAATGAAAAATTGATTCGACTTTTTCTTAATAATACTAATTTAAGTGAGTTAAACGTTCGTCATAACCCTAACTTAACGAGAATAGACGCGGAAGATAATCAATTGAATTCAGCTCCCTTAGGTTTGTCGGAAATACTAGATGTTGATGTGTATATTAACCTTACAGGCAATAACTTTAATAATGCGGCTTTGGTTGAATTACAATTGCTTCAAGAGACCTATTTTAATTTAAGCTATTAAGTATTCTTGGTTTTAAGTCTTAGAATTTTAAAATAACCAGGGCTTTCAAGAAATAATTTCATTCAGCACTGGATGGCAAGCTCACAAAAACCGATTAAGTGTTTCATTTACGGGGTATTGTTAAACACCCACTATTTTACATTAATGACTATCTTACCCGATGCTCTACCAGATCGGCTGTGCTTGTATGATTGTTCGATGTCTTCAAGAGGGTATTGTTCATCAATGACTGGAGTTATATATCCATCCTGAATGTACTGTGTCAATGTTACAAGGTCGGAAGGATTGGCTTTTACCTGAGTATATTTGGCAAGCTGTTTTCCAGGCCTAAATTTTGAAAACAGTAATTTTAATATGGAACTAGCGTAACCCACTGTGCTTACAAAAATTCCATTATCCTTAAGCAAGGATGAACATGAAAATAGACTCTGAAATGACGTTGCATCAAGCACGACATCAAAATCATGTTGTTCATGTATGTAGTCGCGCTGTGTATAATCAATAACATTATCGGCGCCCAATGCTGTTACCAATTGAGTATTTCTGGCACTACACACGGCGGTTACCCGCGCGCCCATCGCCTTAGCAATTTGCACCGCAAAACAGCCAACTCCTCCCGATGCACCAATAATTAACACGTTAGAATCTTTACCAACATCTGCCATGTTTAACCCCTGTAATGCCGTTAAACCTGCCAAAGGTACGGCTGCAGCTTGCGAAAAGTTAAGGTTATTGGGTTTTAGCGAAATACAGTGCTGCGGTATAGTCGCAAAGTCAGCACAAGAGCCTGTGCGAAAATGCATCGACATGCCATAAACGCAATCGCCAATTTTAAAGTTAGTGACGTCTTCACCTACTTCAACGATCTTACCGGCCAAGTCATCACCGAATATCATGGATTTAGAGGCGTTAAAAAACTTTGGTGTCAGTGAAAAAATAGGCAGGTTTAGCTTCCAATCTTTGGGGTTCACTGAGGATGCGTAAACGTCTACCAAGACTTCATTTGAACGGATTTTGGGTCGCATCACTTCTTTGATCACAAGCTTAGAATTAAAGCCAAAACCTTGAGTCATTGCCGCTTTCATCGTTACACCTTTGTGTGACCAATAATCCATTCAATAACATGGGAACTAGCCTAAGTTTAGTGTCTCTTTTGACATGATTGCAATTCATCTGATGGATATCTAATATGACTGTTAGGCATGATGATGCCAGCCATCAGGAATCCCCATTAATGTATAGAGTGCATTTGTATGACAGTATCTAACCTAGAGGCAATAGATTTAAACCTTTTATTGGCATTGAAAGCCTTATTGCACTACCGGCACGTCACTGAGGCTGCTGAGTCTATGGGCATTACTCAATCAGGCATGAGTCGATCTTTACGCAAGCTTAGACAGTTATTGAATGATGAATTGTTAATACGCTCGGGGAAATATATGCGCCTGAGTGTGCGCGCTGAAAGTTTATTAGCCCCTTTAGATGAACTTTTGGTAAATATATCAGCATTCATTAACCCTCCTTGTTTTGACCCTAAGGGGCATGACTTTTCAATTAAAATAGCGGCGCCTGATGTGTTTTCAATGGGCATATTACCCTTACTTTATAATGAGCTTTCAGCGTATACAAAAAGTATTAAACTTGAAGTGGTGAACTGGGGTAAAGAAACTCAATCACACTTAGCAACAGGAGAGCTTGATTTTGCATTTGGAGGTATAAACGAGACTAGAGCAGACATTTACAAAAGACAGTTATCTTCTTCAGAATATGTGTGTATCGCGCGAAAAAATCATCCGCAAATTAATAAACGCATTAGTTTAAAAAAATTCTGCACGTTACCCCATGTGATGATGACCTTAGAGGGAAGGGGGACTAGCGTTGTTGACGACAGACTTTCTGCATTGGGCATGAGCCGAAATGTTACTGTGAAAGTAAGTCATTTTTTAGGCGCGGTAGCCATTGCTGCCAGTAGCGACAACATAATGGTTATTAGCAGAAGCCTAGCGAGAAGTGTCGCTGAACAATTTCAGTTAGATCTATATGAACTGCCCATAGATTTTGAGATACCCGACTTTAATATTTATTGGCATCTTAGAACACATAAAAATCCACCGCATCAGTGGTTACGCCAAATCATAATCGATCACGTTACCACGAGCATTCGAAAGGAATATTCCTAGTTAGATTGTAAGCCACTCTAAACGATACGGTAACTAACAAAACTTATTATATTGGACGGCATTAATCTGTTACAAAGCCGTTAACCCGCTACACTGAAAATAGGTGGATGAGTGATTAAATAATAGCTTCAGGGGCTAGGTTACAGATATGGCAGAAACAGCTAAAAGTGAGCTTTTTGAAAAAATGGGCGGGCGAGCGGCCATTGAACGAGTGACTAAGGCGTTTTACGAACGAATTTATAATGATCCATGGTTAAGTCAGTTTTTTGACGGTATTCCTAGGCCACATATAGAATCTCAACAAAATGAATTTATGCAGGCAGCCCTTGGAGGTTTTAATCGCTATGCAGGAAAAACACCTCCCAGTGCCCATCAACATATTTATATCACTCAGGAAGTATATGATGCGCGTGAAGCACATTTGAAGGCCGCATTTATTGAATGTAATACTAGCGAAATGATGGTTGAGAGGTGGCTAAAAGTAGATGCCACTTTTCATGGGCGCGTGGTAAAAAAATCTAAAAGTGAGTGTAGGATGCGCTATTCAAAAGAAGGTATCCGAGACTTTCAAAAACCATAAGTTGGCAATTGTTTTAAATAAACTTAAACACGTATGAACAATTTCTTACCCTTGATGACTAGCAATCAAACAGGCAGTTCAGAATGAAATAGCTAGGCTTACAGTTTGCTTTGCATTTTTAAATTTAAAGGACTGCCAATGAAGTTCGCCACTCTGGTACTTTTGCCTACTTTAGTTACCGTTTTAAATGGCTGCTCTACCACCGAATCTGAGAATGTTCGCACCCAAGGTATACGCGCTGAAATTCGCATTATTGCCACCGGCAGTGATGTCGCCAATGAAGCGACCGTTGAGGCGCATCTTTATGTGGGCAGCGGCGGCGTGGGTGGCACCCTCATAGAAATCAGTAGCGGTGATTCGTTACATGCTTATTTAGATGGTGAGGCCTATGGGCTAGGTAAAAACAGTGACCTGTTTGGTGTGTATTATGCTGCGACATTGCCAACATCCTCGGTAAATACGCAGTACCAAGTAAGCTTTGAGCGGGATGAGGGGGTTAGTGCACTAGAGTCTGTGGTGATGCTGCCCGAGGCATTTCAGATCACCAGTGAAACCAGTATCAGTACCACTAAAAGTGCCACCTTGGATATTACCTGGTCACCTCAGGGAGAAGGGAAGTTAACGTTAATATACGGTTTTAGTTGTGAAGGGGGCACAAACTCAAACTCGGATGATTTTGGGTTTCGAACTATCGATGACGACGGCGCTTTTCAATTAGATTTAGGGGATTATCTGGCCACGGATGTGACTCAGTGTGAAGGCACAATTGACTTAGAGCGAACTGTCAGTGGCACATTGGACAGCAATTTTGGTGAAGGGGGATTTATAAACGGGGTTCAGCGTAGATCGATAACAATAGACGTAGTGAAGTAAATGGGCCGGCGCAAGGCTTATAGTGCCTTTCTAGAGGCGTACGCTCCATACAGAATCGCTAACCTAGCTTGGCAGTTTAGGCGGTAAAATGATCCGCCACTGGGTCCCCCCCTTTGGTGGCGATATTAATTCAATAGTGCCATGCAGCCGATCTTGAACCAAATTCTGTACTATGTTGAGCCCTAATCCCGTCCCGCCTTGATTACGTTTAGTTGTGACGAAGGGTTCAAATATACTGCTGCGAATGTTTTCTTCCACCCCTAGGCCGTTGTCCGCTATTAATAACTCTATAGTGTCATTTACCGAGTGCGCCGAAACTTCAATGCAACGATTCTTGATGCCCTCAAATGCATGCATGGCCGCATTCATGATCAAGTTAGCGATCACTTGCGACAAGTCACTACCGTGGGTGGTGATATGCAGTTTTTGATCAATATTTAGTGTGCATGTTATTTTCTCGAGCAAAAATTCACTGCTCATAGAGGTGGTAAGTCGACTCACCAGCTGGTAAAAATTGTGTTCATGCTGCCTGTCATCAATACGATCAACCGCGGTGTATTTAAAGTTTTTCGCAAGCTCAATAGCGCGCTGCAGGTTAGTGTTAATGGTGGCAATAGCCTGCTCACTTTGCTCAATATAGTCTTCCATGGCAGATACGGTTAGGCTTTTATCGTTAACCCACACTTTAACCTGTTGCAGTAAGTCTTGATGGAAACTAAGACCGGTATTAGCAATGCCTAGCGGCGTATTTATTTCATGGGCTATATTGGCTGAGACCCTCCCCAAGGAGGCAAGTTTTTCTTGATGAATTAACAGCGATTGATTGGCTTTATCGGCTTCCTTATTAGCGCGTATAGATTCAGCCGTATGTTCTTCAACCTCTTTGAGTACCCTTTTAAGCTCATTATTATTAATAGTGAGTTCCATTGTTCTGGCGGTGACCGTTTTATTTAAGCGGCGATTAAATCCCACAAGAATAAAAATTATAAAGAGAGAAACTGAAATTATCTCAATTATCAAATTCCAGTCGGTCACTTTTTGAGGTGAAGATTCTGTCCACTTTATAAAAATACTATGTAATTCCTCTTCACTTAAACTGCTAAGTGACTTATTTAAAATAGATATTATTTCATCGGGCATTTCTTTACGGATTGCAATTTTAAGGTGGTAAAGGTAATCAAGCTTAAGTGCGATTTTAAGATCGTCGAAGCCCTTTTTTTCGATAAAATATTTGGCAGTAACGGTATTGATGGCAAAAATATCAATCTCTTCGTTTCGTATGGATGTGAAGCCAGCATGAGTATTTGCAAGCTCTACGTATTCAATATTAGGATGGTTTTCTTTGATGTATCGACCTAAACCACTGCTTTTAACAATACCGACTTTTTTACCTTTAAAGTCTTTTTTGATATTAATATAAACGGTTTTATCATCAAATGTTGTAATGAATACGGCAGGATAAGAGTAAATGTCCTTTACCGTAAAGTTAAGGTATTTTTCACGACTGGTATTCTTAGTAATGGCACTGAACATATGCACTTTGCCACTTTTAACCAGCTCTACGGATTCTTTCCATGTATTCGTATTAATGGGGGTAAATTCAAGGCCTGTTTTATTGCTAATTAGACTTAAAATATCAGCGATAATACCTGTATGTTTGTCTTTATCATTCTTCCATTCAAATGGCGCCCAGTCAGGGTCGTAAACATACGTTAGCGCCTGTTTTTTATCTAACCACTTAAGTTCTTTAGGCGTAAATGATGATTCGAGCTGACCCCCTGTGTTTAGAACTTCTGTGCTAAGCGCCCTTGTGTTTAGGATCTCTGGTGTGAGCGCCGTATGAGGTGGGGGATCACTTGCAAGCAATACCAAAGGGAAGATAGCGTAGGACGTAATGGCTATACAAAAAGACGTCCTATATTTCATCAAAAATGTGCCTAAGTGATTGATAATAAGATAGTTAATGGCCTAAAAATCAACTTGCTGCTAAGTGGTTCATTAATGCTGATTACAGCGTTTTACAAAAACGGATAATGTATTAGAGAGTGTAGTTCAATTACAATAATTCAGTTCATTGAAGACTAGACGCTGTATAGGGGGGATAGGATAAGAAGGGTAGGAGGGTGGGCCATGTACAGGGCGCTAATTCAACACTCAAACCTATTAGCCCATGAATGGAGTATGGGCTAAAAATCAATCGGAACTAGGTTTGATGTGTTAAGTCGCTTTACTTTTAGTGGGGTTTATTAAAAACTTTCCACCGTTTTTTTTCGCGTTGCATTTTAATATTGTTGTAGGTTTCAACGCTTCTTGTAGGCTTATTTCATCGGTAAAGGTTGAACTGAAAGTCGTGTTAATTTCACCGGCTACTTGCTCCTTAAATTGGCCCATACGCTCTGGCGTTAAGCGTGTTAAAAAGCGGTTTAACAACCAGTCACTGATGTTCCAGGTCATAGCGTATGCTCGATTTAAAGTGGTGGGGCCCATATCTAATCCACCGTAAACATAAATTTGTTTATTGAGTTCAGAACCATACGTATTAAAACCCACAATATCCTTGCATCCAACGGCTTCCATGGCCGTTAAAATATCACTGGCCAGTGTGCCGCCTGTTTTTTTAATGACCTGATAAAGGTCCTTGGCAAACGACGCTTTAGAGGAGTTACAAATATAGGTGGCGCCAATTTCTTTTAGTATGTCGGCTTGAGCTTGGTTACGAACAATATTCACCAGTGGAATGTTTTGGGCTACACATATTCGGTTTAACATTTGTCCCAAACTTGAAGCCGCTGCGGTATGTACTAATGCGCTAAGACCATCCATATGCATATTCTCAACCATGCTTAATGCAGTGAGTGGCTTCACAAAAGACGAAGCCGCTTGGCGAGGTGTTACCCCTTCTTTGTGAAGCAAACAGACTTTTACGGGTTCCACACAATATTCGGCATACATGCTGCCGGTTAATACTCCCACCGTTTTACCCATTAAGGCTTGATCTGTGGCACTGTCACCGGCTGCCATAACCACACCAGCCCCTTCATTGCCAATGGGCAGGGTTTGATCTAAGCGAGTCTTAATACGTGGTAGAAATTTTTCATGAACCGGAGCACTTAACACAGTTTTGTCTGCATTCAGCTGAGCTTTCTCCAAATGAGCCGGGCCGAACATGGGCCACATATCAGATGGGTTGATAGGGGCCGCTTCAATGCGCACCACCACTTGGTTTGAGGTGGGCTTG
>JAPYOO010000408.1 GCA_029938135.1 Bermanella sp.
CCATTATAATTTTCATTAGGCGTGTAGCTTATTGTGCCGTCTTCATTTATAACAAGAGTACCATTTACCGAAGAAGCACTGGATATTGTTAAGGCATCGTTGTCCGCGTCGGTATCATTGCCTAAAACATCAATAATAATTAATTGGTCTTCTTGAGTTTCAACAGCATCATTCATAGCAATTGGTGCATTCATAATTTTATCCAGTAGCATTGGGTTATATATTTTTGGCTACAATAGAATGGATTTTTTATAAACTATCAATAAGAAATATCAATTAATTAGGCATAAATAGACATACTTCACTTTGTATAAAAAACTCAGCGCTTTAGTATTAGGTCTAGCATGTCAAACCTAAACCAATGTACAAGGAACAACGTACTAAGTTAAATAAGAATCATAAGGATCATTCTAAATTTTTAGAATGCAATTAACTTTACCACCCTCCTTGCGTCTTAGATTTAGCCAATTATTAAAAATTAAATAACCTTTAAAGCTGGATAAGCTTACGGTAGATGTTTATTAATAATTAGGGTTTATAGTTTTATAACGAATACCCGTAATTCAAGGTAATTATGATAGTTGTTGCATAGGTGCTAAAAAACAATTTATTTAACCAATGATTCGCAGGTTAAACCCAGGGATGTTAGTTTTTTCAAGTCAAATTGATATTTGGGCATCTAAGGGAGTATTTGGTGAAGGTATTTACTTAAAGCGTAAAACTCATCCAATACCCAAACACCATATTTTACCCACCACTGCGCTTCAAATTATGTCTGGTCTAGGCTTGCCAATATTTATGTATGGTGCGTTTTGAAGTTCAACTAGGATAGTTTAAATATTTGGGCGCTGGTAATAGGCAGTATGTGGATAATTATTTTTAAAGCATGGTTTGTTGATCGTATGATGTGGCTGTGTATACCGCTAACTAATATGTACCAAAATCGAGAATACAATGATAAATGGAAGCTGCCTATGTGGCGCAGTGAAATATAAAATTACAGGTGAGGTGGGTGATATCGTTCATTGCCATTGTGTTACTTGTAGAAAGGCCCATGGCAGTGCGTTTTCAAGTGTGGCGGCGGTGCAAGATAATGACTTTAATCTGTTAAGTGACGCTAGCCTCAAATTCTTTGAATCCTCAAAGGGTAAACATCGTTATTTCTGTTCAAACAGTGGCTCTCAACTGTATGCAAAAAGAGAGGGTAGCGCCCACATCATTCTTAGGCTTGGGTCTGTTGATAGTGATCTAGACTCACCAGAGAAAGAGCATATTTGGGTCTCACAAAAAGCCAATTGGTATGGTATTGATTCGCAGCTGCCGCAGCGTGAAGAATTTTAAACATAAAACTCATAAACATAGTTGGTTTAGCTGCCACGAAATGGCGTATTTTAGTAAGCCTGCCACGTTTATGCGTGTATAGTGCGCTTAGTATTTCTAACTAAATAGACCATCCCTATGCTCGGCTATTACCTGCATTCCGAAAATGCCAAACAGGCGCTAGAGGCCATTGCCAAAGGGCACTCCAGTGTCCGCCTCTCTATCGACCTTAATCTATCAGAACAGGACGTGACCATAAGTGATCAGTGTCTAGTCTTGGATGACGATAATACGCTCACTATTAGCGATCTTAAAAAAATTGTTAAAAAAACACAACGCATCTACCTTTGTTGTGATGGCGACATGGACCCCATAGAAGACCGCAGCGTAGGCTATTACAAACTGGCTCCCACATCGGGTGCCCCTTTGCTAGAAATTAGCGGCGTGAAGATGCATATATCCAAGGGAACCGACCCCTTTGCCAGCGCCTCAGATATGGCTAACCAGGCGGTACAAACAGGTGACAAGGTTCTGGATTGCTGCAGTGGCCTGGGTTACGCGGCTATCGCCGCCCATCGTTTAGGTGCAAGCGAAGTACTTACCATTGAACTTAGCCCGCAGGTAATGGGGCTGCGCGCACAAAATCCTTGGTCAAACGATTTAGGTAACAAGGGCATTGTGCAACGTGAAGGCAGTAGCTATGAGCTTATAACAACGATGGCTGAAAGCTCGTTTGATTCGGTTATTCACGACCCTCCGCGTTTTTCCCTGGCCGGAGAGCTTTATAGTGAAGAGTTTTATCGGCAAATCTACCGGGTACTGCGCCCGGGTGGGCGACTTTTTCATTACACCGGAAACCCACACGTAATAAAAACAGGTAGCAGCTTTGTGGACGGTGTTATTCGCCGCCTTAAAGCGGCCGGTTTTAAGAATGTGGAAAAAGTTGAGCACCTGATGGGCGTTAAAGCACAGAAATAGTAAATTAAAGTTAGCGAATAACGAATGCAGTCTAAGTTAGGCGCCATCAAATTTACGAGCTTATTTACGTACTAGCTAATAGATGGCTGCATTACCGTTTATTGAGGGTTGTCGGTACGTATTCTTGCTCGGTG
>JAPYOO010000409.1 GCA_029938135.1 Bermanella sp.
TTGTCGGGTGAAGTTACTCACAAGCTAGATGTGCCAATACAAATTAACGGGCCTACCTTAATTACGGCCATGTTAGGGGCCAGTTTAGCCAACGACAAAGTAGCCGGTGAAGCATTGCAAGCCGCCAACGTGGCATATCAAGCGGATCAAAGTGTTGCAAATTTACAAGCACTTGGTGTTGCCAATAACAATTATACGATCGCTCAAGCTGACAACAATGAAATGGACTACATTGCCTTGAATGCCGACGAAGGCGCTGAAATAGACGGCTTCCGTTTATTTGATGTGTCGCAGGTACAAGTCACTGCTATTCAGTTTTTTGACCAAGTGGCAGGCGCTAACCGTATCACCGTCATTGGTGAAGCGGGCATGAGCTTTGTACACAGCTTTGATGAAAGCCAGGACGCCTTAAAATTTGGTCGTTCAGATATATTTGGACACCCAAATGCGACGGCCAATGATGGTTTTGTAACAGAGTCATCTTATGGCTACCGTACCCGTGTGGTCGCCGATTACAGCGACGTATTTGCGGGCATAAACCTAACGCCTACTTTATCGTGGAGTGAAGACCTAAAGGGTTATGCACCACAGCCTGGCGGCGCATTTCAAGAAGGCCAGCAAACATTGGGCCTAAGTGTTGAAGCCAGCTACCTGTCTATGTACAGCGCAGCTCTTTCTTATACTCAGTACATGGGTGGCAAGTACAGCACAATAAGTGACCGTGACTTTGCCTCTATTAGTGTTGGTGTGCAGTTTTAACGTTTAGCTAGGCATCTAAGAAAGTCACCTAGGAAAGGCATGCGCTTTTCTTAGGTGACAACGTTACGGATTTTTACCCTTAATAATAAATAAAGCATGCACCTCACGTGCATGTTGTAGGACACATTAATGAAATTAAAAACTCTAACCACCAGTGCGCTGCTGCTTGCAATGGCAAGTGGCAGTGTGCTGGCCAAGGTATCTGAAAAGCAAGCGGCCAAACTGGGCGGCGAACTCACCTTAATTGGCGCGCAACAAGCCGGTAATAAAAGTGGCAGTATCCCGGCATTTAAGGGTGGCCTTACCGCGGATAAAAACGCCGATCCGCTTAAGAATATTTACGCCCACGAAGCCCCATTGTTTACCATTACCGCAAAAAATATTAAAAAATATAAAGCCAACTTAAGTGATGGTCAGATAGCGCTGTTCAAAAAATTCCCAGACACTTACAAGATGCCGGTATACCCAACCCACCGTACCGCGTCTTTCCCTCAGCATGTATATGCTAAAGCTAAAAAGAATGTTACCCAAGCCGAGTTAGTTGGCGGCGGAAACGGTATGAATAATTTTGACGAAACCGTGCCGTTTGCCATTCCAAAGAGTGGCTTAGAAGTTATTTGGAACCATGTAAGCCGTTATCGTGGTGGTTCTATCGAACGCAACTCGGCGCAAATACCGGTACAGCGTAATGGGGGGTACACGGCCGTTAAAGTACGCAGCCAACTCACCGCTCCGCAATATTTAAAAGGCGGCATGAGTGCTAAAAAAGACGATAACGTGTTGTTTTATTTCACCTCTGCTATTAAATCTCCAGCGCGTTTAACCGGTAATGTTTTGCTGGTACACGAAACCATAGATCAAGTAAATCAGCCACGCATGGCCTGGGTATATAATGCCGGTCAACGTCGTGTACGTCGCGCCCCACAGGTGGCCTACGATGCTCCAGGACAAGCCAGTGAAGGCCTACGCACTTCCGACCAAGTTGATATGTATAACGGCGCACCCAATAAATACACTTGGAAGTTATTAGGTAAAAAGGAAGTCTATATTCCTTACAATTCATACAAGTTAGCGGACCCAGAGCTTAAATATAAAGACATAGTACAGCCCGGGCACATTAACCAAGACTACACTCGCTACGAACTGCACCGTGTATGGAAAGTAGAGGCCACGCTTAAAGACGGTCAGCGCCATGTGTATGGCAAACGTGTTTTTTACATAGATGAAGACACTTGGCAAATCGCCATTAGCGATAACTATGATAACCGTGGCCAACTATGGCGCGCCTCCGAAGGGCATGCGCTTCAGTTCGTAAATGCCAATACGCCCTGGTATGTCTCTACTACTAATTACGATTTATTTTCAGGCCGTTACATGGTGGATTTAAACAACGAAGAAACCGATCCCTTCAAATTTGGTATGCAGGTAAAGCGTAAAAACTTTACCGCATCCGCCCTGCGTCGCTCCGGTAAACGCTAAGCGTGAACCTTTTCCGGGGTGAACTTTCACCCCGGTTTTTTATGCTTAATCTAATTCTTTTAGCACAAACTTCAGTGACTATGCTCGACGCTTTCTAAACGCAAACACGCCCATATGCATAAATACTTTAAGGGTAGAATACCATTCACTTAAACTCAGTTTAGGTGCTTTCCCTTTTGCCAT
>JAPYOO010000091.1 GCA_029938135.1 Bermanella sp.
ATCCTCGACCAGAAATTTAATCCAAAGCAAGCTAATCAAATTTGGGCTGGTGATGAGACATATCTCAGAACAGCTCAAGGCTGGATGTACTTAGCGATTGTTATGGATTTATATTCTCGTCGTATTATCGGTTGGTCAATCCATAAGCGTATGACCGTTGACTTGGTAGAACGAGCTATGCAAATGGCACTGAATATTAGAAGACCAACGAAAGGTTTGATTTTTCATAGCGATAGAGGCTCACAATATACGAGCTATCGTTTTCAACAACAGTTGAAAAATAACAATATCACCGCCTCAATGAGTGGTCGTGGAGCATGTTTGGATAATGCAGTTGTTGAGCTGTTCTTTGGTAGCTTGAAAAATGAATGGCTGTTAAATATTTATCATTTAACGCGTCAGGGAATGAAAGAAGATGTTGAGGCTTATATCCGATATTACAATCAGATCAGGCTACATACATCAAACGGTGATTGTTCTCCAATTGAGTTTGAACAGTCCACAATAAATGTGTCTTATGCTGCTTGACCAGAACAATCTCATGAATTATGACCAGTCACACACGCCACAAATAATGAGAAACGCGTCACCTGATGAGAATATTTAACATTAAATTTACATGATGCTGTTCTAATCTGTGGTAAATCGAAATAATTCGATATGTGACTGCGCACAATGATTGAGACTATAAATCAGCAAATGAGATTAAGTCTTAATGGTCACTTTTACCTCTTTGTTGACCAAATTCAGTAGTCAAAACCATCAATATTTTGGATCACTTTCAAAGCGAAAGCTGACGTTATTATCGGCGGTTAATCTATTAACACACTTGTTTATGCATGGTGCGACTGGCGAAACTCAGTGGGCGTTTGACCCGTTTCCTTTTTAAACACTTTGTAAAAAGATGAACGTGCATTAAAACCAACGTCCATGGCAATGTTTAACACCGTTTCTTCATTGGCAATTATTTTGGGTTTAGCGGTTTCAATTCGCCATTTATTTACAAAGTCGAAAAAGTTTGTGTCCATGGTTTCGTTTAATGTTTGAGAAATATAGTTGGGAGAGATTGCAACATGCCGAGCAAGCTTATTTAATGATAAACTTGAATCTAAATGTAGTTGCTCCTGAGCCATTGTTGCATTTATTTTGTCTGCTATTCGCTGAGCCTGATCTTTACCAAGAGCGGAACGCTGATATTTTTTACCTATTGCTGAATTGGCCCTTTCAGGTGCCGGTATATCAGCTATGTCAGGTTCATCATCGCTATATCGCCCTTCAAAACCAGGTTTTTGTCGTAGTCCCCAATAGGCCAAAGTCCACACCAGCATCAGCAATAGTGTTGAACCAAACCGGTAGCTAAACAATGAATTGTCTTGTACTAACGTTGACATTAAGCTTGCCAAGGAAAGGGTCCAGGTGCTTGCGGTAATGATCAAAACCCAAGTTAACCAACCTAGCTCCCTTTGTTCATTACTGGCAAACAAATCCTTCAATTGCTTTCTATATTTAAATAAACGAATAATTATACGGATAACATAGTATCCCGATTGAACCGCCCAAAGTAACATTGCCAGAAGGATGCTGACCACCACGACAAGTGGAAATCCGCTGTTGATATCTGCCCCATCACTAAAAATAGTCTGACGAATTTCTAGGGGTAAACTAATAATTAATCCCGTGATAATTAAGCCTAGTACAAAGGGGATCAGCTGAACAGCATCTTTAGGCTGCATGCGCCAAGGCGTATTTGATGTTAGTCCTTCTACATATAGCCATAACGTGGGCCCAAGCAGAAGCCATGCCGGAAATATTGCAGCGATGTAAATCGTGCTCCATGCTGGAAATAATAAAAATATCGCTGGCCCTAAAGCGATGACACCATGAGCAACAAAAAAAATCGCCAGAGGGAAATAAGTTTGGCTGTGGAATGCGCGTGACAGAAATTGAGGGAGACAAAAGCTAATTTGTCCAAGTGTTACCATGGTAATCGCAAATACAACAAGATCTTCCAAGGTCACTTCCTTTTATTAATTTTTGGGTTGGTGATAAAACAAGATGATTGTACTGTCTCTTACGTGATTAAAACATAAAAAAGTGTCTTCCCTTGTAGTCATGGACGATTTAAGTGCCGAAAACAGCGAATATCAGTCATAGTCGTTAGATAGTTTCATCGATAGAGTAAATCAAATTTTGGGTATAAGTGAATGACAAACAAGACTGATTTAGTTGTCTGTTGTGAACACTAAAACCCTCAGCATATAAAAGGAAAATCTTTAATGAATAATTTTCAAAAAATGGGTGGCGTTTCAGCGATTTTGTTGGCCATTATTTACGTATCAGCTTTTGTTTTTTTTGGTGCCGTTTGGGACTTTCCTTCAGGGGCTGATGTTGCGCAAAAATTAGCTTTCCTAAAGGAAAATCAAGTTATCTTAGCAATTGTAAACCTTATTATGTTTGTAGTTTTTGGCATTTTCTTGGCTGTGTTGGTTCCTGCACTTCATGAGCGATTAAAAGGTAATGCCAAAGCCCTTTCACAAATAGCTTCAGTATTTGGTTTAATATGGGTAGGCTTAGTCATTGCAAGCGGCATGATTGCAAATATCGGGGCAGGGGCAGTTATTGAGCTGTCAATAAAAGAGCCAGAACAAGCTAGATCATTGTGGTTGGCTGTTAACACGATAGTTGAAGGGATTGGTGGCGGCAATGAGACTGTTGGCGGTCTCTGGGTTTTATTGTTAAGCATCGCTGCTCTAAAAGGTAATGCTCTTTCTACCAAGCTTAACTACTTTGGTGTATTTGTTGGACTTGCTGGGATTTTTACGGTTTACCCTGCTGAAATACTGACAGAAATATTTGGCTTAAGTCAGATTGTTTGGTTCACATGGCTGGGAATAATAATGTTGCGAGAGCCTTCAAGGCTAACCAATCGTTCAGGCGAAAAGGTATTAACTCACGCAGTTTAATTATTGCCGTTGCTTAATTGTTATAAGCAGGCATTGTGCTTATATAAAACGCAGTGTCTGTAAAGTAGCATCTGATCTTTCCCCAATGAAATGACAGCTTTCGACCTAGCAGCGGAAGTTTAGATTTGAAAGCTGTTTGCTTCCGCTCTGCGCACAACTTTGAACATTAGCCTAGAGCCATACTTATAGTCCCTTAGCCAAAGGAGCACTATTATGTGCAACATCATTCCGTACACCCCAAAACCTAGCTGGAATAAAGGAAAACTGGTTGGTCAAAAACTTCCCCTTAAACTTGAGGAAGTGTGGTCCATTAGAACAAGGCTTGATATATCAAATAACCTTCGTGAATTAACGATGTTTAATTTGGCACTTGATTGCAAATTACGAGCGTGTGATTTCATCAAACTTAAAGTGATGGATATTGCACACGGTAATAACATCCAATCGCGAGCAATGTTAATTCAACAAAAAACAGGAACTCCTGTTCAATTTGAAATAACGAAAAAAACTAGAGCAGCACTGCAAAAATGGAGCTCATTAAAATCATTACGTTCTGGTGATTATTTATTTGGTAGTAGAGTAATTGATCTGGTCTAATGGCATTGGACACTTTGATAAAGGATAATATCCTAACTAATCGAGGTGTTTATGAATCAAAAACGACAATACAAAACTTATACAAAAGCATTCAAAGAAGAAGCTAATGCAGTTGTTGAGCTGTTCTTTGGTAGCTTGAAAAATGAATGGCTGTTAAATATTTATCATTTAACGCGTCAGGGAATGAAAGAAGATGTTGAGGCTTATATCCGATATTACAATCAGATCAGGCTACATACATCAAACGGTGATTGTTCTCCAATTGAGTTTGAACAGTCCACAATAAATGTGTCTTATGCTGCTTGACCAGAACATTAGGAGAAATATCACAATGAAAAACACGTTGAAGCAACGTAAATTAATATTGATAAAGTATTTTACCCTCCAAGACCAAAAGATAACAGAGCATTCCCCATAGCACAGCGCTAGTTTACCGCGGTTTCTTCATTATGAGCCTTTCAGACATCAGCCTTCAGTTAAAGAGTTGTTGATAGGTTTTGTGTACTGGCTGATATCTGAAAACCTTAACAAAGCGGTCCTAGTTATTAGAGAAATCAACCCTCTTTTTATGTCAACTATCTTCAGGGATAGCTGACATTAGAAGAATTTTTCTATGACGCTAATGAGACTAAACTTAGCTTTATTCGGTTATTAATTTATTGATAACACATAAACTTAAATACCCACACGTTTAACTGAATAGGTATCGATAATCGCTTGATACGTTTTTTCTAAATTCTCACGGATCTGTTCGCGCTGTGCATCTTGAAACACTTGTCCCGCAACATCGACTAAAGCAGGAGTTCGTCCTTCTTCACGCCGACTTAACATCACAAGGTGATAACCATAGGGTGATTCAAATGGTCCCTGCCATGTCTGAGTGTCCGTTGAAGTATTGATAAATGGAAGTGCAAACACCTTGTCCGCCATTGATTTTCCAAAATGCGAAGCGACAAAGTCAGGTGTACGCTCTACATAGTTCACATGATAAGGAAATCGATTACCATGACCGATCCCTTCTGAAAAAGAAACTTTGTTGTTATTTAGCTCAGTCAGTTTTTTAACCGCTAAATTCTTAGCAATATCATTTCCGTTAGATTCCCTATCAAAAAACACATGGGTAAAAGTAACGAAGGGCTCGACATAATAACTTTCTTTATTTTCGGCAAAATAGGTTTCAAGTTGTTTGTCCGACACCCTTGTTACCGCCTCACTATAATCCTGAGTTATAAATTCTAAATTTTGAATGGCGCGGGCTTTTATGATCGGATCACCTTTATCCAAGCCCAAGGCTTTTGACTCACGATAAAGGGCCTGTTCTCTAACATAAGCATCGATTAACTTTTGTCGTTTGTCGATAGACAAACCATCGAATGACCGAATCAACTTAGCTTGATCAACCGCCTTAGTTTTTTGTTGCATAAAGCGGATCAATGACGTTCGATCTACAACGATCGTTTGCTGCTCATCAACAAAAGATGGGCCATAATAATCAAAGGCCATAAAGAAACCTCCACCAATTAACAAAAAATAAATTAGCGGCTCTTTTAAATATCGTTTCATCTGTATTTTCAATTCTTAAATCCTGTCAACTTAAACGAAGAACCAACGGATAACAGTTGGCTCTTACTAAACATAATATTTTCTACTTATTAAGGCGGAAACACACCACAAACAATATTAAACGTTAACGTTCTTATGTTGGATTAACGTAGTTAATAATAGCCGTCATTCGGATCATGACCTGTCGAATAAGGTGCGCTGCTTTAGAGTGACTGGTGTAAATAGCCACGTCGGCTACCGCCCCCGGCTTGAGACTCGCCGCTAACGCTTGATCATCGAGTTTCAGACGCACAAGAAACGGCGCGGCAACAGTCGACATCGGTTTTACCGCATAGCCAGACACCGGAGCTTGGCCTTGCGAAGTAACCGGAACCAGATACATTACCGTAGCGGGGAACACTTTACCGGGTATGGTTTTAAACGTAACCTCTGCCTTCTGTCCCGGCTCTATATAGCGGGTGTGTATCTGATGAATTTGCACTACAATATCGGTTACTGAACTATCGATAAATGCCATCGATGGCGACAAAGGTATGCTGGCAACACGCGAGCCTGGTCGTAGGGTCAAGTTGGTAACAAAACCATCCGCAGGTGCACGAACAGTGGTCTCATTTAAGTTATATTCAGCCGCATCTATTTGTGCATTTAAGCCATCGATTTGTGATTGGTAAGACTGGACTCTAAAAACAGAGCCAGCATCATGTTCAACAAGTTGTTGCGCTTGTCCCAGTCTTAATTTAGCTAAGCTGAGTTGTGCATTGAGAGCGTCAAGTGCCGCTTGATAAGGTGTTGGATCAATACGAAACAAGATATCCTTTTTGCTAACAGGAACGTTAGCCTTCACGGGTACCTCTATCACCTCTCCGGCGACATTGGGTACAATAGCAACAGAGTAGGACATCACAGTTGCTTTTCCTGCGGGCGCTCCCCACTGCATGGGAATAAATAGCCCTACCATCACTAGTACAACGTAAGGGATAACCGTCAACCAAGTGGTCTTGTTATTCGGCACTTTACCTGTCTTTATTAACAGAAAAAGCACGCCGACATAGATAAGCACCAGAAAAACAATCATGATGACACCTCCGCAGAAGAAGCAAGTCGAGACTCAATCTCAGCGATACGATTCTTCAGGGCTTCCAAATCATCGGTATAGGTAGGCGAGGAAATGGGTTTTATTTGCGCCCAAATCATAGCTACAATCCAAGCGATCCCTGCGGTAAAAATAAGGCCCAACCAGCCCGCCATATTAATTGCAGCTGCTTGAGGGTGGTTATTTTTTTCCGCCATTTTTCCCGGCAAACTTGCAAGTACCACGAAACCAACTATCAAAGTCCCTATAATTATAATCAGTACAACCCATGTAAAGTAATCTAACCCACTCATTTTACTATTCCTCTATGTATTTATACCCAAATTCATTTTATTAAAAACCCGTTTCTTTTTCTGTTTTTTCTAAGAAATTCCATAAATCCTCTGGTTGTTCCTTTGTTCATTATAATAGTCCTTTGTTTATTTATTAGGTGTATACCAAATCGGTGAACTATAAGCTCGCTCTTGAATTGTCGCTGGATGACCTGTTTCTTTTACATCCATCTGCAGGGCAATCGCATCAAGCAGAGAATAACGTGGTGTTGGAATTTGTAATACGCGCGCATAATAAAATGCACGTTGCGCTGGATTAAAATCAGGGTCTGTCCATGTTGTTGCTAACTGAGCCGTGCCAATAGTGTTGGTGTAAGCACCTGTTTCTAGATTAACTGTATTCCCCACCACGGGTACTTTGCCGTTCGCACCTTTTTTACGCTCACCTGACCACACCACGTCATACACTTTCTCGGCTGTGGTTCCGTCAGCATTGAGCCAGCCTTTAACGATTTGTATGCGGTCAAGATTGCCTTCTACAGGATCTTTAACAGCGTGAACCAGAAATGACGGTGCTTTATTTTTTGGGGCGTCGGTTAGGTCGCCTCCCATTGGCACACCTTTTTTGTAACCTATTTTGGCTAAGCTTTTCGATTTTGCATCCTTTGACTTAAAGCTAAATCCACCAAAAAAACGAACCGCAATGCGAGGGCCAGAAGTCGCGTACACTTCTTTACGTTTAAATGCTTCATAAAGTGATTGACGGGTATTTTCCTTTGCCCAAACACCCGCAAAACCTGCCGCTGAAACCGCCCACATATTTTCTGTACCTGGTAATAATTTTAGACGACGGGCCTCAGGCGTGGAGTCAATGCTAAACTTGCCTTGGAAATTATCTTCCTCGCCTGTGGCATAAGTACTATGTGAGTCAGTCGAACCGATAAGACCAAATTTAAAAGGATTAACGCCCAATTTTTCTTCAAACTCCAAACCGGTTCTTAATGCGCGACGGGCATAGTCCCCTTCTGCAACAACTTCTTTCATTTCACCACCTGCGGCTACTCCAGCAGCATCTAATAGATGAGCATAAGTTTCATAATCAGAAAATTCATCATCGGGAGATTGTTTTGGGTGCGTTTCAGAATCGCCCTTAATTTGCGTCACTTCGTAAATAGGCTCCCACCTTGCGCGCAATTTGGCATAGGGTGCGTCAATCGGTTTACCTTTGTAATCCTTGCGAGAAAACATTAAACCGTTTGATACATTACCGTTATGGGGAATAGAAATAAGCTCAGCACCGGTTTCTTTGCTTGTTTTTTCCAACCAATTCCATAGCTCTTCTGGATCGCTGCTATCTAGCGCCGTATAAGGTAAATACTTGGAGGCCATACCTCCGCTCTGTGGTGTAAACAATACTCGATGTAAATTTGATGCATTAGGAAATGACGTCCATTCCCAACCAATAAATGCGGTAAACTTACCCGGCTCATTAGCGTCTTCCGCAGCTTTAATGACTTCATTCCAGGCAGACCCTCTAAGCTTAGGGGTTACAAAAGGCGCATAGGGTTTAAGATCATTAACCGTACCAACAAGCTCGAAACCTGCCAATGTGGGATTCTCGCCTTCCCATAGCTTAACTAATTTCTTACCAAAATCTGTTTCCCTTAGTGCTTTATCTTTTAGGGTGAAGAGTCTTTTTGGAATCGTCATATATTCCGCATGATCAGTCACCACTAAAAAGTCCAATGGTGTTCCGATTTGGATACGTGTACGATTAGACGTATTGATAACCGGCAACCCTTTCGCCCATCGATAAGCCCCTGCTGGCGTACCATCTTTATTATTAAAAAAATAGGCATCCATTGAGTTTGATGTGTGCACATGGGTATCACCCCAATAGAGATTTGTTTCTTCTGCATTTAGTGCACTCGCACCTAATGTGAGACATAGTGCAGGTAAAAGTAATTTGTTCATAATATTCAGTCCTTATGTTATTAACTAACAAAATATCAAACTAACCGACAAATAGTTCACCCATTCGTATTTAGACCAACATAATTCTATATCTCATCTATTCTGATTCAGAATTCTTTTCAAGTTCTTCTTCTTTCAAGCGTTTTTCATGTTCGAGTTTCTTTCTAACAAAAAGGGGAATAATGGCTAGGACAACAGCAACTAAACTGATGGGAGGAAGCCAAGCTTGCCACCCTAAAGGAGCTAACCAACCTTTATAACCGAGAACTATTAGGTGAACTACTACAAGTGACAAGGTCAAATACCCTATACTCATTCCTCTCTTCCAGCGAGCACCTCCAACAGCTTTTGCCATCATTGGTAAGGTCGCAATCGCGGGTGACATAAGTAAAAATAATGCGACCACACCTACCGTTAAAGCTAATTCTCCCTGAAAGTTAAGTTTACCGTCTAGATCAAAATATTTTCCATAATAAGCAGGCGACAAAAGCGCTAATGAGAAGAAGGCATGGATGCCAGCCATAAAAAAACCGACTAATCCACAAAATTTGATTACAACCAGTCTTAATTGTCGATCAGCGTCATGCCAATGGATCATCTTACCTATAAGGTATGAACTGGCGACAAAACCAACCGCTGCTAATGACGTCGCTTTGTTAAGAATAAAAAGGGGAAAGTGAGCCCACGAAACATCGCCGGCGATATGATAGCGGAGAATCGCATAAAATAAAGACGCACCAAAAATAGTAAAGAACCATTTTGCCGTCGTTGGCTGCCACAAACGATCTGCTGGTAAGGGCCTAGTTTGTGTCGACATAATTTACGTTCTCCTTTTCCATTATTATTATTCTTTAATTTACTTCGGCGTATACCAAATGGGGGAACTATAAGCACGCTCCTGAATGATTATCGAATGACCTGTTTGTTCAGGTTCTATTCCTAAGGCAATGGCATCATAAGTTGAGTTACGTGGCGTAGGTATCTGCAATACACGCGCATAATAAAAGGCTTTTTGAGATGCGTCGAACTGAGGATCTTTCCATACGGCTGAGAACTGGCTAGCGCCAATAGTATTAGTATATAAACCGGTCTTTAAATCGACAGTATTACCAACTACTGGTAATTTTCCATTTGAACCGATTTCGCGATTATCAGACCAGACGACGTCAAATACTTTTTCTTGAGACATACCTTTTGAATCGAGCCAACCTTTAACTATTTGTACTCGATCAAGATTTGCATCTTTTGGATCTTTTACAGCGTGTAGGAGAAATGATGGCGCTTTGCCTTTAGGCGCATTTGCCAAGTCGCCTCCCATTGGTACGCCACGCTGGTATCCCGCATTTGAAATATCTTTTGTTTTAGCATCTGATTTTTTAAATTTAAAACCACCAAAAAAACGCAAGCCTATACGTGGTCCAGAAGTAGCATATACTTCACGACGTTTAAAAGCATCAGTTATTGATTGACGGGTATTTTCTTTTGCCCATACTGCAGACAATCCAGAAGCCGACATATCCCAACCATAAATACCGGGCAGTAAATCTACATCCTTTTTATTGTCAGGAATTGAGTCTTGTGAAAACTTACCCCAAAAATTATTTTCCTCAGCAGATGAATATCCAGCATGACTATCAGTCGCGCCTATCATGCCGTACTTGAACGGATTCACACCAATCTTATTTTCAAGTTCCAAGCCACGTTTTAATCCTGATCTTGTATAGGAACCAACAGGTGCTTTACCTCGGTCTTCTATAGCACTATCATCAGTTTTGAGTAGATGTCCAAAGGTTTCAAAATCGGCAAATTCATCATCAGGGGAAAGCAAGGCATGTGTTTCTGAGTCCCCTTTAATTTGCGTCATTTCAATCACTTGCTCCCAGCGCATACGTTGGTTAGCATATGTTTTTGTTATCGGGTTTCCTGCTCTATCAGTTAAAGGAAACATTAAACCATTAGAAATATTGCCATTATGGGGAATGGCGACAAAATCAGCCCCAGTTTCTTTCGACGTTTTATCTAACCAATTCCAAAACTCAGTTTCTACATCGCTATCAAAAGCGCTAAAAGGTATGAACTTATTTGCAACATCTCCACCTTGCGGAGTAAACACAATACGATGTAAATTTTGTCCATTTGGTATAGAAGACCACTCCCAACCGATAAAGGCTGTGAATTTACCTGGGTCGTTATGACGTTCGGCCGCTGCAACACTATCAGACCAAACGCTCTGTCGTATTTCATATGAATTGAGAGCTTCGTATGGTTTATTCGAATTCACTGTACCTAAAAGGTCAACAAATACCTGAGTGCCTTTACCGTCCTTGATCATTTTGGCAAAACGTTTGCCTACTTTTGTTTTCAATAAGCGTTCATCGCCCCCCCAAATCATCTTAGGAATGCCCACGTATTCCGCGTGATCGGTTACTACTAGAAAATCCAACGGTGTTTCGATTTTAATTTTAGCCCGTGAATTAGCATCAATTACCGGCGCTCCCTTAGCAAAATTAAATGCATCATCCGGTGTGGCGGTGGTATTTCCTTTAATGAAAGCATCCGGTGATAAGTTAGTATGTAAGTGAGTATCACCCCATAATAATTGTGTTTCTGCTGCATTTACAAAACTTGTGCCTATCGCAAGGCAAACAGCCGATATAAGTAGTTTATTCATGATAATGTTCCTTATTCTATTTATTGGGTGTATACCAAATCGGTGAAGTATAAGCGCGATCTTGCACCGTCATTTTTGTATCTTCTGACATTTTGACATTAAAGAATTTTGCGTCATAAGCTGTCCAACGTGGCGTTGGAATTTCGATCACGCGCACATAATAAAAGGCTTTTTGTTTTGCATTAAAATCAGGGTCTACCCAATGCGCCATTAAGGTGGGCGAACCAATCGAGTTTGTATAACTGGCATCGGCAATGTTCACCGTGCTGCCCACTGCTTTTCGAGCACGGCCATCTTTTCCTATTTTACGACCGTCTGAAACAGCCACATCGTAAATTCGCTCTTGGGTGTTGCCTTTGTTGTCTAACCAGCCTTTAATTATTTGCACTCGATCAAGGTTGGGGCCATCAACATCGCGTAAAGAATGAATTAAGAAGCTGGGAGCTTTATCTTTAGGTCCATTAGTCAGGTCTCCCCCCATTGGTACGCCATTGTTATAACCATTCTTAAGAAAATCAGAGCGAAGCATGTCAGTCTTTTTGAAACCCCAACCGCCAAAAACACGAACCTTCAAACGGTTACCGGTTGTGGCATACACTTCCTTACGTGCCATGGCATCCCAAATTGCTTCACGGGTATTTTCAGTTGCCCATACAGCAGCCAGCCCTGAAGCGGAGATATCTTTTACCATGACTGACAGTTCAGGTTTTGCTCCTTGAATGAGTACGTGTTTTGCTCGGTCCGCACCTGGCTCTGCAATGTGTGCTTTATTGAAATTGTTGTCTTCTCTCGTCGAAGGTATGCCTGTATGGGCATCGGTGCTGCCAATCAAACCAAATTTGAATGGGTTAATTCCAAGCAATTTCTCCTGACGTAATCCTTCTTTCAGTGCGCCGCGACCATATTCTTTAGGCAACATGGCGTTGGTTTTAGCCACTTTACCGCTAATATTTCCCGCGTCCAGATTTTCAAAATCGGCAAATTCATCATCAGGTGATAACACCGGATGCGACTCTCCATCCCCTTTCATTTGTGTTACTTCATAAAGTGGTTCGTACTGAGCTCTTGTTTTTGCGTACTGGTTGGTCAGGGGTTTACCGCTGTAGGTTTTAGTATCAAACATCAAACCATTGGATAAATTGCCATTATGCGCAATCGCTAAAACTTGCCCACCGGTTTTATTCTCGTAGTTTTCCAGATAATTCCAAAGGTCTTCCGGGTCTACCGAATCGTACATGGTGTAGGGTATTATCTGACTGGTTTTATCTGCTTTATCGCGGAATATAACCACCCGATGCAAGTTATTACCATCCGGCATAGAGGTCCACTCAAAACTAGTGAAGGTGGTAAACACGCCGGGCTGGTAATGTTTTTCTGCGTTTGCAACCACCTTTGACCAAACCGATTTGGTCATGCGCGGGTCGTTAATGAGATCTTTCTTATCTGAGCGCAGCCATTCTAAAAAAGCATCGTAGCCTTTACCCGCTTTGTTTAAGTCATGCCACCTTTTGCCAACTGGATTCGCTAAAACAATCGGGTCTGAACGTCGAATAAAGTCTGCTAAGCCTAAATTCTCAGCGTGATCTGACAAGACTACAAAATCCAGCGGCCTTACTAATTTAACTTTCCAGCCATCATGACTGGTGATTTCCTCGCCCCGGGAAACACGATAAGCCTCGTCGGGACCTAAAGTTGCTCCGGCCATGCCGGCATCCGTTGACCAGGAGGAATGTAGATGGGTATCACCAAAATAAACATTCTGTGGGTAATCAGCACCAATATGCGGTGAGTATTCTTTCCCCTCGACTGATGCTGGACCGACTGGATCACTTGCATAAGAAATGAGTGGCAAACAAGCTAAAAATAATATCCCTAATTTCATTTTTTTATCTCCGGTAATAATATTACTATTGTTACTCAATTGAATTTTCTATTCTTTAAAGCCAAAACCCTGAAACTCTTTGTATAGTCCAATACATGGTAGTACATCCAACAAAATATGCGGCAGGCGTTTGCATTCGAAGCAATAAATCGTTTTTGTTATTTTTGAAAACCAACATAATAAAACACGCAAAAATCATCACGGTTGCCACAAAGAGTAACTGGCCTATTTCCACACCTATGTTAAATGCGAGTAGCGCTGCGGGTATTTCAGTTTGCGGTAAACCTATCTCACTTAAAGCAGAAGCAAAGCCAAATCCATGTAATAAACCAAAACTTGCGGATATCGCAATGGGATACTTCCAGGTTAATGTGTCTCTACGGTCAAGGGCTATTTCTCTGGCGAGAAAAACAATCGATAAAGCGATCACCGCTTCGACAGGTGGTACGGCTATCTGGATAAACTCTAATGCGGCGAGGGTTAAAGTGATTGAATGGGCTACAGTGAAGCCGGTGATGGTTATCAAAATACGTCGCCAGGTGCCTGCGATAAAAATCAAACAAGCAACAAATAAGAGATGATCAAACCCTTCCAAAATATGTTCAACGCCAAACACCAAATAAGCATTGGCTACCTGCCAAAACTCAGGTGTGCCTTGAATTGTGAAAGAGGTTTGTGATGCATTGAGTCTTGCGGTCTCGGTGGTTCCATCTAAACGTTCAATGCGCACCAATACATCGGTTGACGTCTTATCTAACCCTTGAATATGAATGTTGCTCCCGGTTAAACCGCCTGTTCTTTGAATTGACCAACGCTCGATAACGGCCCCGGCTATAACGGACTTTCGGGTTTTACTTATTTGTTTTACATCTTTGGAAAACTCAACATGCACATTGGACTTTCGTACATTTCCTTTGATTGGCACTTTCCACAAAACTGTGTATTGTTCGGCAGATTTTTGCTTAAGTTCAAGGTAAGCTGGGCGGTA
>JAPYOO010000410.1 GCA_029938135.1 Bermanella sp.
TTTGTGGGTAGAAAGGCCGAGCTGCAACAATTTTCAGACTTGCTTAAAATTGCCCGCGAAACAGACAAAGGGCACGCTGTCTTAGTACGGGGTGATGCCGGTATTGGAAAAACCCGGCTGATTAAAGAGTTTGAGTCACTGGCTTCCAGCCATGACTTTGCCCGCCATAAAGGCATGATATTGGATTTTGGTGCGAGTAAAAGTCGTGAGGCTATCCATATGATCGTTAATAGCCTTTTAAAAATTGAAGCCAACAGCAATGAAGCAATCTGTCGTGCCTGCGTTAAAAAAGCCATCGATGACGGTTTATTACGCCCTGAGCACAAGGTGTTTGTTTACGATTTAATGGACCTGTCCCTTTCGCCAAAACTTCAAAGTCTTTATGACGCTATGGACAATGAAACCCGTAATAGTGGAAAACAGAAAACCCTGTCAGCGCTGCTCAGAAACATCAGTGCGTGCCAACCGGTCTTAGTCATCATCGAAGATACCCACTGGGCAGATATACAGACGCTGCCCTACCTAGCTGAACTCACGGATGTGGTTGCCGACACCCCGACATTATTAGTGATGACTTCACGTATTGAAGGGGATCAACTGGATCAAACATGGCAAGACGGCCTTCATGGGGGGTCTCTTACGGTTATGAATATAACGCCTTTTAAAAAGGAAGAGGCATTAGATTTAGCCAGTGAATTTGATGAAATTACGATGCAGGTTGTCACTAAGTGTATAGAACGAGCAGAAGGCAACCCGTTATTTTTGGAACAATTGCTTCTCAGTGCAGAAGAGACCAAGGGCGAATTGGTACCGGGTTTACTGCAAAGCATCGTATTGTCGCGATTAGATCGCTTGGACCCCATAGACAAACTTGCTATTCAAGCCGCTTCTATCATTGGCCAATATTTTTCATTGGATTTATTGTGTCATTTAATTGAAAACCAGCAGTATAGTTGTAATCAGTTGATGGTAAACCAATTGGTACGGCCTGAAGATAATGATTATTTATTTGTGCATGCTTTGGTTCGTGAAGGGGTGTACGCCTCATTACTTAAATCTAAAGGACGGCAATTTCACAAAGCGGCGGCAGTTTGGTTTGAGAAAAAAGATTTTGAATTGTGCGCCGAACATTTTCGATGCGCTGAAGATCGGCGAGCTGCCAAGGCTTATCTTAATGCTGCCCAAGCGCAAGTGAAAAAATATAATTATAGCCGCGCGCTGAGTTTGGTGGGGCAGGGTTTAAATTTACACAGTGAAAAAGAAGTTAAAGAAGAGTTGATGTGTTGTAAAGCTCAAATATTACTAGAGATGGGCAGTAACGAGGAATCCGTAAAAATCTATAAGGAAGCTTTAGCGTTATGCTCTGAAGAATCAACACAGGTTCGCGCTATGCTGGGAATGGTTGGCGGCATGCGTGTCCTAGGTGAATATGAAGAAGGGATTAAAGTATTAAAACAGGCAGAGAAAAAAGCAATCCATAATGATTTAACCCAAGAGTTAGCAAGAATTTATCACATGCGCGGCAATCTTTGTTTTCCGTTAGGTAAAACGGCAGACGTACTTAAATATCATAAATTAGCCCTTCAGTATGCACAGCAAGCATCTTCAATTGAGCTTGAAGCGAATGCCTTAGGGGGTTTAGGAGACGCTTATTATGTGAGTGGTCGTATGAAAACCGCTAATGAGAATTTTCATCAATGTGTTGAACTCTCCCAGCAACATGGATTTAGTCGAATTGAGGCGGCAAATCTTTCTATGGTGGGTTGGTCTTACTTTTTTTTGAATGAATTTGAACATGCGCTTGAAGCGGGAGCAGAAGCGGTTAGGGTTGCTAAAAAAATTAACCATTATCGCGCTGAAATAGTGGCCCATCACATCATTGCTGAAGTTAATTATAACTTGGGTAACTTCGATATCACCAAACAAGAATATCAACGGGCTTCAAAGTTAGAAGGTATCATCAAGACAAATACATTTGAGGCACAACGATTTCACAAACTGGGAATGATCGCTTATAACGAAGGCAATCACGTGCTCGCTATGGATCTGCTTGAACAAGCTGAGACATCCTGCCGAAATCATGGGATGGATTTTTCTGGGGCTGCTATTCTCGGCGGCATTGCTGAAGTAACAACAGATAAAGCTAGATGCAAAAATGCTTTAGCTGAAGCTGAAAGCTTGCTGCAAAAAGGCGCTAGGCATCAAACTTATTTTATATTTTACCGTCATGCCATCGATGCATCTCTTAACAATGAAGATTGGGACAGTGTTGACCGTTATGCAGCTGCACTGAGCCTTTTTACGGTTCCGGAGCCGTTGCCCTGGAGCGATTTCTTTATTACAAGAGGGCGTGTGTTAGCGGCATTTGGTAGGGGCCAGCGGGATGACATGGTACAGCAGCAATTAAAA
>JAPYOO010000411.1 GCA_029938135.1 Bermanella sp.
AGACCTAACCCTCGAGTTCTTTTTTTAAAAATTAACTATTAGTGACATTTCTCTTTAAATGGCGTCATGCCAAGGAGAGTACATATCCAAGGACGGTCGGCCATTTTTCAGGGGATTGGGGGCTTGCCATATAATTATTTGCTCCCGAATTCAACTTCAAAACGCAAGGCATGAGCCGAATGGCATTTTCCCCGTGGGTTTTGCGCACGGGGTTAAGCTATCATGGAAATTCCTGACCAAACGGCTGAAAAACTTAGGATCTGACATGAGTTTGTGTGAATATGTTGGCATATTACCCTTCGCAATCTAAATTGGACATCCCATGTCAGTACACGAAATCAAGCACCCATTGGTACAGCACAAGATCAGCCTAATGCGCCGTAATGACATGAGCACCCGTGGCTTTCGCCAGTTGGCGGCCGAGGTGGGTTGCCTGCTGACCTACGAAGCCACCAAAGATCTGGCTCTGGAAGACTACCAATTACAGGGCTGGGAAGGGGAAATCACCGGCCAGCGTATCAAGGGTAAAAAAGCCACGGTAGTGCCTATTCTGCGCGCCGGTATCGGCATGCTAGACGGAGTATTAGAATTAATGCCCAGCGCCAAGATCAGTGTGGTGGGCTTGTACCGCGATGAAGAAACTCTGGAGCCGGTAACCTACTTTGAAAAACTCACCGGCGACATCGACCAGCGCATGGCGCTCATCATCGACCCTATGCTGGCCACCGGCGGCTCCTTGAATGCCACCATCGACCTGTTAAAAAAAGCGGGCTGTAAGGACATCCGTGCCCTGATACTGGTGGCCGCTCCTGAGGGCATTGCCAAGGTAGAAGCCGCCCACCCCGATGTGGACATTTATACTGCGTCGGTAGACAGCCACCTTAACGATCAAGGTTATATTATCCCGGGCTTGGGCGATGCCGGTGACAAGATCTTTGGCACGAAGTAAACCTAATAATAAAAACCAACTAAAGGCAGGTAACTCATGACCGATTTAACCCAACAAAATAGCTGGCGCACTGTGCTGGCCGGCTTACAGATGCTGTTTGTGGCCTTTGGTGCGCTGGTATTAATGCCCTTAATTACCGGCCTAGACCCCAGCGTTGCGTTGTTTACCGCAGGCATCGGCACGCTGATCTTTCAATTTGTCACTAAACGTCAGGTGCCCATATTTTTGGCGTCGTCGTTTGTGTTCATCGCCCCCATCAGCTATTCGGTGCAAACCTGGGGCATGGCAGCGGCCATGGGCTCACTATTTGTGGCGGGCCTTATGTATGTGTTGCTGGCGGCGATTGTCGCGGTGCGCGGTGCCGGATTTTTACATCGATTGATGCCCCCCGTGGTTACGGGCCCTATCATCATGGTGATTGGTTTAAGCTTGGCCCCCATCGCGGTGAACATGGCCATGGGCAAGACCGGCGACGGTGCGGCGGAATTATTCCCGTATTTAGATGCCTTGTTTGTGTCTATGTCAGCTCTTATCACCACGTTATTGGTGGCGACCATGGGCAAGGGCATCTTCCGCCTGTTGCCTATTTTGGCCGGTGTGTTGGTGGGTTATGTTATGGCCCTAATCATGGGCATGGTGGATTCCTCTGCGGTGGTGCAAGCGTCTTGGTTGGCCGTGCCTAACTTTACTGCCCCAGAGTTTCAGCTGGCGGCGATTTTGTTCATGTTGCCTGTGGTGATAGCGCCGGCCATAGAACACGTGGGGGATATCCTTGCCATTGGCAGTGTTACCGGCAAAGACTATGTGAAAACCCCGGGTTTACACCGCACTTTACTAGGCGATGGCCTGGCCACGTCGGCCGCGTCTTTGTTTGGTGGCCCGCCTAATACCACTTATTCAGAGGTAACCGGCGCGGTGATGCTGACCAAGATGTTTAACCCGGTGATTATGTTGTGGGCAGCGGCGTTTGCCATTGCTTTGGCATTTGTAGCCAAGTTTGGTATCGCGCTGCAAACCATTCCGGCCCCAGTGATGGGCGGTATCTTAATTTTATTGTTTGGCTCTATTGCGGGCGTGGGCATGAATATTTTGGTGAAGGCCCAAGTGAATATGGCCGAGCAACGTAACCTGGTAATTGTCTCCACCACACTGGTATTTGGTATCGGTGGCATGGCGGTGGGCAACGGCGATTGGAGTTTGCAGGGAGTGAGCCTGTGTGGATTGGTGGCCATAGGACTAAATTTATTATTGCCTAAAAGCGCCGTTAAAGCGGCTGATCAGCAATAGTTTGAAAGCAGACAGCGTTAATTTAAAAGCTTAGCAATAAAGTAGCGGTATCGTAATAGGCAGCCAGTGGTGTTTGTTTTAATGAACATCACTGGCTGCTTTTTTACTCTTCATTATTTTTATCTGATCTAAAGATCTTTTCTGTCAGTTTATCGC
>JAPYOO010000412.1 GCA_029938135.1 Bermanella sp.
CCCATAGCGTTGGATCGAAATCGGCTATGTTCATGTCTTTTTTAAACATGGTAATCCCCTGTCTTTAACTAAATTAAAGGTTTATTAAACGGTTTGAATTTGAATGACGCGCATTGTACCGCAAGAGTGTGAATCAGGCACATGAAAGGGCGGCATCATGGCTTAAGGTTTATTCATAATCAGCCAAAGTGCCCTCCCTTCGGGGGTAAAGCGCGGGCCACAACCCCGAACACAGCACCACTATCTACTGGGAAGTGTAGATATGGGGCAAACATAGCGCCACTATGCAGGCGTAAACGTATCTTGTTTGCTTAATTGCGACCTATCTATTTCAACATCTGGTTCGTTTTCATGGTCTGAATCTAAGAAGTCGTGGGCAAGTACATCACTGCTGACGGGGTAACTGTACATATAGCCCTGCACCTTATGGCAGCCCACTTCTTGTAGGAATGCACGCTGGGCTTCGTTTTCTACCCCTTCGGCGATCACCCCCAATCCTAGGTTATTGGCCATGGACACGATGGTGCGGGTGATTTGTGCGTCTTCTAGGTTGTGGGGTAAATTGCGGATAAAGCTTTGGTCGATCTTTAAGTTATTCACAGGGAACTGTTTAAGGTAACTCAGCGATGAGTAACCCGTGCCAAAGTCATCAATGGACAATTTAAAGCCCATTTTACGTGCTTCATTTAGCACCGCCAGAGTACGGTCCACGTCGTCCATGAGAATACTTTCGGTGAGTTCAAGCTCTATTAGCTCGGGGTCTACACCGGTTTCATCCACTATGCGGCAAATGCCATCCAGCATGTTTACATCTTTAAACTGGCGGGCGCTTAAATTCACCGCCAATTTGGGTACGTCAAAGCCGGCTTCTTGCCATTCCATTATTTGCTCACACGCGGTGCGCAACACCCACTCACCTATGGGCACAATAAGGCCAGTTTCTTCAATGACAGGAATAAATTTATCGGGGCCCACTAAACCAAAGCCTGGACGATGCCAACGCAACAGCGCTTCTATGCCACAGATTTCATTTTTGCGGGTGTCCCATTGGGCTTGGTAATACAATTCAAATTCGTTACGTAACAGTGCCAAGTGTAAGTTGTTCTCTAACTCCAGGCGCTCCATGGCTTTTACGTTCATTTCTTCGATATAAAATTGTACGTTGTTTTTACCGCGGGCTTTGGCGTGATACATAGCCGTGTCGGCGTTACGTAACAGTTCCATGGCACTGATAGAGTTTTGTGGAAATAACGCTACCCCGACGCTTGCGGTTAAATACAGTTGACGTTCACCAATGGCAAAAGGTTGCTGGATTTTTCGTAAGATAACTTCACATACGTTTTCAATTTCACGTTGCGGATCTAGGCAATTTTGTAAGGCGGGCATAATAACGGTAAATTCATCGCCGCCCATTCTGGCCACTAAGTCTTGTGGGCGAATAGAGTCTTCAAGACGCTGCGCCACTTCTTTTAATACTTGGTCGCCCACGGGATGACCCATAGTATCGTTGATGGGTTTAAATCGATCTAAGTCTATAAATAGAAGCGCTAATTGTTGCCCCGATTCCAACATGAGTTTTTCTAGGGTTTCGTGCATTTGTGGTCGGTTAGGCAAATTTGTTAACGAGTCAAAGTAGGCTAAGCGTTCTATTTTGGCTTCGCTTATTTTACGATGAGAGATGTCCGAGCTAATAATAATATGGCTTTGCACTTGGCCGTTATCATCTTTTAACGCGGTAATGCCCGTCCAACTGGGGCACACATTGCCGCTCTTAGTCATATAATTAAGCTCACCTTGCCAATAACCATTTTTTGATAACGATCTATTCACATCACGCAATACGCTTTTGGAATTTTGCTTAGACATATACTGCATGGGGTTACTGCCAATAACACTGTTAGAGTCGTAACCGGTTAAGCTGGTGAATGCTTTGTTTACCTTACTAATGCGGGCCTTGTTTTTAATGTTACTTACAATAATGGCTTCGGAGGAGTTATCAAATACTTCGGAGGCGGTACGTGCTTCTTGTTCAATTAAACGGCGCTGGGTGACATCACGACAGCTGGCAAGAATGCCTTCTATGGCGCCTTTTTCGTTGTGCAATATACTGCATTGTACTTCTAGAATTATAGGGCTGCCATTTTGTGTTTGTGTGGCCAAATCTATATTGCGCACGTGGTCATACGGTTTTACTTTGCCTACGGCCAGTGTCATATCGGCACGCAGGCTACCCATTAAGCGTCTATACGCTTCGCCATTAAATAACAAAGCCAAACCTTCACGCAGCACTTGCCCTGATGGATAACCCAACATTTTAGTGACCGACGTACTGATGTAACTCAGTTGCAGTTTTGAATCCAGCGTGAAAACGATATCGCTCAT
>JAPYOO010000413.1 GCA_029938135.1 Bermanella sp.
TCTAGGTAATAGGTGCGACCTTCTTTTGGGGTGTAATCGAGTCTTAAATCCAAACTGTGTTTGGCAGGCAAGCGTTCGGAATTAATTTTTCCTTCAATTGGGTTATATAGATAAATATCCGGGTCACCATTCTCATCATTTAGATCACTATTCGGATTGCCTGCAACTCTGTAATCGTCGCACTTTGCAATACTAGGGTCATCGGTATATTCGTCACCACATTCATAAATAGCGGTGCCGCCTGTTATGGGGGTTACCAAACCGCCGCTCATGTAGCGCCACTTAGCACCCATAGTGATGTGTTTGCTGTACTCGTAATTGGCCACCAAATTTACTATCCAGGGGCGATCGTAACCGAAATTAAAATTCTCACCCGTGTTGTGATTGGTGCGTTTGGTTTTGCTGTAGGCCACCGACATCCAGCCGTACCAGTTGTTGGTGAAATTTTTGTTCACGAGTAATTCGATGCCTGAGGCGCGGCCGCTGGCGTTGTTGATGTATTTTACGTGCTCTGGTGTACTGTCTTCATCTTTATAATCTGGGTTAGAGATAATAATGTCGTGAATATCTTTGTAATACACTTCCAACTTGGCGCTGATGGTGTCGTTTAACTGATATTCAAAGCCCACTACATAGTGCTCGCTGTTGGTCTGTTTTAAATTCGGGTTTCCTAACGTTTTCGTGATGGCAAAAAAATCACGGGGAAATTGGTAATGTTTGCCCACAGCAGAAGTAAGGGTCCAGTTTTGATTCACTTCATAGCGGCTTTCTAATCTAGGCTGCAGGTTGCTTTCTTTTAGGTAGTCATCGTAATCACTGCCCAAGCCAAAGGTTAGCTGCCAGAACGGTGTGGCCAGCCAATCGTAGGCGGCAAATACATGCACACCGTTAATGGCTAATTTCTCCTGACTATTGAACCTTTCACCGATGGAAGCTGGATCACAGTTTTCAATCTCATCATTACAAGGGTTATAGAGCCCGTCCATGGTATAAGTGAAAATACGGTTTTGACTTTCTACGCCGTACCTTAAAGTGTCGCCGCTTTTCAACGGGGTTTGAAACTGCGCTTTTACGCGGTTGTCATTCACGGTGGCATCCAAGTCGAACAAGGTGCCAATTTTAAAGGTAAAGTCTTGCTCCATATGGCCCACTACCAATAGCGCCGACGTGCCGCCGGCAAATAAAGTATCGAACAATATGCTTTGGCTGTCGTAATCACCGTCTAGCAAACCGCCCCCTACTAGGGCCGGCTCTTTCTTGGCGTCTTCAAAATTTTCACCCAGATCAAAAGAGACTCTATCTTGTGCGCCGGTGGCCACAAATCTTAGGTTGCTGGTGTCGCTCACGCGCACATGGTATTTAATTTGGTAATCCGTGTTTTTGGGCACCTGCACGGAGATGTCTTCTTTTTTGTCATAAATTTCATCGAAATACCATTTCAGCAGGCTTTCACGGTAGCTCACATAAAGCGCACTGTTTTCTGTGACCGCTCCTTCCACCATTACCGCGGCGCGCAGAAAACTCACATCCACAATGGTGGTTAGACTTTCGTGATAGGGATCGCGCAGCTTAGTATCCAACACCGCGCCTATGGCATTGTAATATTGTGCATCCCAGGCACCGGCCTTTAATGAAAAGTCTTCGATGATGTTGGCGTTATAGGTGCTGCTGCCGTCGTTATGGAATAGATAGCCCACCGGCATGTGATCGGTTAGGTAGATGTTGTCGGCAGGACTTGAGCCGCGCACGGCGGGTTCGGCATCGTCGTCATCTCCCAATACTACGCCCGGCAAGGCTTCAATGGCACGGATGGGGTCGCCGTTGGCACCGGGCACTTTTAGTAATTTATCGGTGCTGATTTTAGGTCCGTTATCTTGGCTGCCCTGAATGCTCACAGTCCCCAACTCTGCCACATCGGCTTTTACCTGAATATTTTCAGATGTGTTGCTATAAGCCTGTGTGGTGGCCAGTAATATCATGGCTAGAGCAAATAGCGTTGTAACAGGTTGAGTCATTGTTATTTTCCAAGTGGTATTAACAGTGATCAGTTTAATGATTCGGCATTTTCGGAACTGTAACAAGATATACAAATACCTGAACTATATGCAGCCTAAGTGGTCCCGCACAAAAGTGCACCACTTAGCTTAGACGGTTACCGACAACTTTTAGTAATTAGGATATTACTTATAGCAAGGCTCCTCCATTTTGGCGTAGTGTGGGTCAGCGGTGACTATTAGAGTTGCCGGCAAACATCCTAGTGATCGCAGTTTAAAGTTGATATTTATCGAATATCAAGGCCGAAAAACGGGCAATTTAGCTGAATTTGCTATAAACAATGGGTGTTTAATTATTTGTTAATTTTAAT
>JAPYOO010000092.1 GCA_029938135.1 Bermanella sp.
GTACCTTTTCAGCGTCCTCTTGAAGCAAAGCAGTGTTTACTTGCGGCGCATCCATATGAGCATTATTCTTAGCAATAATATTCGATACACGCTTGTTAGCAGCAGCCAATGCTTGCGCACTGTCTAATTTGTAAAAAGCATTTACCGCTTGTACGCGTTGGTTGATGTCTTTAGGCTGAGTAATACCTTTAGCCCGTACCGCTTGGAATACTACGGCTGGGATATTCTCATCCTGATACCAAGCACTGAAACGGTCTAGCATGTATTCAGTTAATTTAGACTTAGTCTCGGCTTTAAGCTCAATAGGCCAATTATTATCGATAGCCATGTCGATCAAATCACTTAAATCTAGGTTTAAATCTTTTTCAACTAAAAGACGTAAAACACCAACAGAGGCGCGACGTAAGGCAAAAGGATCCTTACCACCTGTTGGTATTTGGCCAATGCCAAACAAGCCCACTAGGCTGTCTAGGCGATCGGCTATGGCTAGAGCCAAACCGGTAACCGTAGAAGGTAATACATCACCTGAAAAAGCCGGTTTATATTGCTCAACCATGGCAGCACATACATCTGCGTGCTCGCCGTCGTGTTTCGCATAGTAAGAACCAGCCAAACCTTGAAGATCAGAAAACTCACCGACCATGTCGCTTAACAAATCCGTTTTACATAACAGCGCGGCACGTTCGGCAAGCTTAGCGTCCCCATCAATGGCACTCGCGATTTTAGAGGCAAGGTTCACTAAACGAAGTGACTTATCTTTTAAGCTACCCAGCTTTTGTACCCAAACCACGGTGTCTAATTTATCTACTCGGCTCTCAAGTGTTTGCTTAAGATCGGTGTCCCAGAAGAATTTGGCATCGGCCAGGCGAGGGCGAATAACTTTTTCATTACCAAAAATTACTTTTTGTGGGTCTTTAGATTCAATATTGCACACAGTGATAAAGTTAGGCATTAAATTGCCGGACTTATCTTCCACGTGGAAATATTTTTGGTGCTCTTTCATTGATGAAATAAGCGCTTCACTGGGTACGTCTAAAAATAACGTATCAAAGTTACCGGCTAATGCGGTTGGCCATTCATTTAATGATGCTACTTCATCCAACAAGTCTTCATCAATAACGGCAACGCCACCTAACTTTTCGCCTTGTTCAATCACCTGACGGCGAACAAGCTCTTTACGCACATCGTAGTCGGCCAGTACTTTACCCTGATCTTTTAAAATGCCTTCATAAGCGGCGGGGCTAGTGATAACAATTTCACGGTTGGCGTGGAATCTGTGGCCCTTAGTGAAGTAGTTAGACTTAATGCCCAATACGTCTGCTTCAATTACTTTGTTATCAAGTAACATTAATACCCAATGAACAGGGCGTACAAATTCTATGCGACTACTGCCCCAGCGCATGCGCTTGGCAATGGGTAATTTGGCCAAAGACTCGTTTACCGCAACCGGTAACTCAGTTGCGGCATCGGCACCATCAACATCGGTTGCGTAATAAAGGCGTTCGCCTTTTTCGTCAGTGGTGCGACCTACCTGGTCAAACTCAATGCCATTGGCACGGGCAAACCCTTGGGCTGCTTTAGTAGGGTTGCCATCACCATCAAAGGCTACGGTGCTATAAGGGCCCAGCTTTTCAACTTTGCTAGATAAACCGGTTGTTTGTAAGCCGTGAATACGCAGCGCTAAACGACGGGGTGCGGCAAATAGCTTGCTGCTTTCAAAAGACAGTTCTTTATCTTTTAAATGCGCTTCAATGCCCGCTTGAAAAGCGTTGGCTAATTTTTTAAGTGCCTTAGGAGGCAGTTCTTCGGTGCCGATCTCAACTAAAAAATCTTTTGTTTCAATGCTCATTATTTAGCTCCCTTTTTCGCGGCTTTTGCGGCTTTTTTGGCTGCGGCTTTTTCAGCTGCCTTGTCTTCCGCTTCACATAGTGCCAATACTTCTTGGCGTAATGCGGCAGGCGCCAATGGGAATTCTAATGTGCGGCGGCTATTAAAATAAGCCTGTGCCACTTGGCGTGACAAAGTACGTACTCGTAATATATAACCTTGGCGCTCGGTCACCGAAATGGCGTGACGGGCATCTAACATATTGAATGCATGCGAGGCTTTTAAAACTTTTTCATAGGCAGGCAAAGGCAAACCCGCTTCTATTAGGCGTGAGCAATCTTTTTCATGTTGATCAAACGCTTGGAACAAGAAGTCCACATCGGCATGTTCAAAGTTGTAGGCCGATTGCTCCACTTCGTTTTGGTGAAATACATCGCCATAGGTGACTTTTGATCCATCTGGGCCGTAACACCATATAAGATCAAAAATACTGTCCACTTCTTGTAGGTACATGGCAATACGCTCAAGACCGTAAGTGATTTCACCGGTTACGGGGTAACACTCAAGGCCACCCACTTGCTGGAAATACGTGAACTGGGTTACTTCCATACCGTTTAACCATACTTCCCAGCCTAAACCCCAAGCACCCAAGGTTGGGCTTTCCCAGTTGTCCTCCACAAAACGTACATCGTGTACTGTGGTATCGATACCAATGAGTTCAAGGCTTTTAAGATACTTGTCCTGAATATCAATAGGGGCCGGTTTCATGGCTACTTGGAATTGGTAGTATTGCTGCAAGCGGTTTGGGTTTTCGCCGTAACGGCCATCGGTAGGACGGCGACAAGGCTGCACGTAGGCTGCATTCCAAGTTTCAGGTCCAATAGCGCGCAAAAATGTTGAGGTATGAAAGGTGCCTGCGCCCACTTCCATATCAATAGGCTGATTAATGACACAACCTTGTTTAGCCCAATAATCTTGCAGAGCTGCGATGAGCCCTTGGAAAGTTTTTACGTCGTACGCTTGCTCTGACAATGTGGCCTGCCTTGATTTTTAGTGGCCTTATGAATAAATAAAGGCCAATTACAAATAATTAACATAGAAAAGTGCCCGATTATACTGGGCTAGACGCTGTTAAGCCAGTTAGGCTTTTGGAGTTAGGAGTATGGGTGCTGTTGAAGCTGGAGAGAAACTAGGGCGAATTGTTAGAGGCTGTAAATACGTGTTTAATTGTACATTTGTGCCTATTTTTACGGCGTTATTCTAACGGGCCTAGACGCATGGTAATTAAATCAACTACGGGAATATAAGCTCAATGCAGGCACCCTTATCTGGGTTGTTCTGAATGGTGATACTGCCCATTTTATCATTACGCTTATGAGCTTTGATGGCTTGTTCAATCAGGTATAAACCCAAGCCACTCTTAGTACCGTGTGGGCTGAACGCGCCCTTGTTAAGTTGTTCATCGTTAAAACCCGGTCCATCGTCTTTAATGTTGATTAACCAGCCACCATCGTCAAACTCTTCAACCTGCAATATATAAGCATGGGCACCCGCTTGGTTAGCATTCATGAATACGTTATGTAGTGCTATTTCTAATAATTGCTCATCATAAAAAGCATTAAATTCAGGGTCGAAATCCAATTCAAACTTCATGTCATACAAACTCGAAAACTCATGAATAATGGGTTTAAGAGTGTCTATAAGCCAGTGTTCATCTTCATTGGGTTCAAACGATTGGTGTTGGATTTTTAAGATAGACAGCATTTCAATGAGCTTATAGTTTAACGCCTTACTGTGTTGCTGGATCTTATCTAAGGATTTTTGGTATTCATTCTGGCCCACTAGTTCGTCGGCTAAGTCTTCTTGCACCGTCAACAAAGCCTGCATCTGATTTTTAATATCATGCAATTCAGCGCTGAGTAAGGTGCTAAAGTCGAAGGCCATGGGATATTCCTAAAAGTGTGTCAGTGGCTAAATCATGCGCTTTAAGCGCGCCAGACTTTTTTTAAGCTGTTGCCAGCGATCAAAGCGTTCATCCGTATCAGGTAAGTCTCCTAATCTTACAAATAACTCTTCGACTTCTTTTACCATCTCGCGAGAGGGCTCCCGCTGATCCATAAAGGTAACCTTGGCCTGAATGGCATTAACGATGACGGTATAACCTGCTTCTTTGTAGGCGGTGGCCTGATTAAAAATGTCAATGGCTTGCTGTAACTGGCCGCGCTCAAAAAAGCCGATGGCTTTATCGTTCATTTCGGTGGTGTATTCACGTACGACTTGCTCACTAATTTCATTGCGGGTGCGCGTTAACTCGCGGGTCTCAGACCGGCTTAGGTCTTTGCGCCTGCCAAGTTCGGCCAATAAATCCTGTGCTTTGGCGTGTTGTTTAGTATCTAAAAAGACATTCACCATACTTAACTGCATGGCGCCACTGGCGTCATTGACATGAGAAAGCAGCTCTTCCGCTTTTGCAGCGATGGCCTTAGCGTCGGCATCTTTGCCAAGGTTGGTGTAGGTGGTGCTTTCAATGATAGTGGCCTCAAATACATAGTCCGTATTTTCTTTGTATAGCGTTTTGGCTTCTTCAATGGCTTTGAAGGCTTCGGTACTGGCGGCACGGGTATCGCGATTACTTTGCGGTGTAATCTTATGCTGCAGGCTTTTTGCAAAAAGTAGGTAGTTCTTAACCGAGCGATAACAGCTGTGGCGGGCTAACTTTACTGACATTTTAAAAGCCCCTTCGGCCACCGCAAAGTCCTTGTTGGCATACGCTAAGCGGCCAAGTTCCATTTGTCTTAACACTTGTTTGGGGGAAACCTGAGTCGCGCTAATTAGGGAGTTTTGAGCCGCTTTGCGGTCTTTGTTTTTTAAGTGAACTTTACTGAGCAAGTCATAACACTGCACATATTTAGGGTGCTCTTTAATGGTATGAATGAGTAATTTTTCGGCTTGAGGGTACTTTTCTAGCTTAAATAAACAGGTGGCTTTACCCAGCAATGCCCAGTTAATTTCACGTTCTTTTAGAATACTGTCATAGAGTTTTAGGGCTTTTTCATACTCTTTAAGCTTAAGTAACGTGCGCCCTTGAATGCGCTCAACGCGCCGCTTAAGTCTGGGCTGTGCCAGTAACAATTGATCACATAAGGCCAGTACCGTACGGCTGGCTTGTTTATCGATGGCTTCGTTAATGGGGGTGAACATTTCTTTAATGGCCAGTATACGCGTTAATCTTTGGCGCATGACATCAATGGTGAATGGTTTAGTAATATAGTCATCGGGCTCATACTCTATGGCCCCCATAACCATATCCATAGCGTTTTCGCCGGTGAGCATCACAAAGGTGCAGGTGGCTTTTATTTGGTGAGTAAAGCGCGCTTCTTCCAATATTTGCTGGCCATCACGGCCTCGGCCTAGGTTGTAATCGCTAATTATGAGATCGTAGTTATTATTAACAATAAACTCGGTGGCCTCATCCCCATCCATGGCCACATCCACTTTATCGGCCCCCAATATGGTGAGCATCTTCTTCATGGCACTGCGGGACTCTACCAAGTCATCAACGGCAAGAACGCGTTTGTTAGCGAGCATAGTGCTCAAGTCGGCCATAAATATTCCTTTTACCTCTTATCAGCATAGCAATAAATGACCTTTTCGCTGGGTGGTGGCGAAAAATAATGAAATGAGGCAAAGTGCCAGCATTCTAAATTCTCGGTTATTTCCATGGACATTAAATCTGCCGTCGCACTCACCATTATTCGCTCTTTAGGCCTAATGAGCCTGCCTACCGCTCGGGCTTTTGGCACCGGTATGGCTAAGCTTGTGCGATTGTCCGGTGGGCGTATGGCAAAGGTGACTAAAAAGAATATAGAGCTGTGTTTTCCCCAGATGACACCTCAACAAAGAGATGAATTGATAGATAAGAGTATTAACGAGACCTGCAAAACCATGGCTGAGGCCGGCCTTGCATGGGCGGGCACCGAGCAAAAATTTAGACGTAATGAAAATCAAATAGTGGCCGTTCGCAATGGTCACTTGTTTGAGAAAGCCGTGAGCGATGGCAAGGGTTTGTTATTGTTGACCCTGCATTTAGGCAACTGGGAGTGGGTAACCAGCTTCCTGCCTCAGCGTTGTGATTTGATGGCGCTCTATAAAATGGCCAAAATGCCCGGCTTGGAAAAGGCCATGTTAGAGGCGCGCGCCAGTAGTGGTATTAAGTTAGTATCCGGCAATCGAGACGGCGTTGCCGAATTTATCCGTCACTACCAAGATAAAAAAGCCTGCATTATCGTGCCAGACCAAGAGCCGTCTGAAAAATCAGGGGTGTGGTCTGAGTTTTTTGGCCTGCCAGCGCTAACCCCTAAGTTTATCCATGTATTAATTCATAAAAATCCAGAAGGTTGTGTGCTCAATACCTATGTTAAGCGGGTGCCAGGGGGTTTTGAAATTATCTTTAAGGAAGTGGAGTCCGGCATTTACAGTGAAGACTTAGCCACCTCAGTTAAGGCTATGAATGTAGGGTTTGAGAAGTGTGTGATGGATGCCCCAGAGCAATATCAATGGGAATATAAGCGCTTTAAACGTAATAAAGAAGCGCATTACAATGGACTGTAAGTAAGGCATCTCAACTTAAATGTAATTCGCCCCCGTGCGCTCCTACATCACTGGCGCCAGAATGCAGGGGTGAATAACACTAATAGGGTAAATATCTCCAGTCGCCCTAGAATCATGGCAAAACTTAATACCCATTTTGCAAAGTCAGTAATATCACCGTAATGGGCCGCCACAGAATTCAGTCCTGGACCCAAATTATTCATGCACGCACCTACCGCAGAAAAGGCACTTACAAAGTCCATTCCGGTGGCCAGCAGCAGCAGGCACATAATCATATACAGCATTAAGTAAACACTGAAAAACCCCCATACCGCTTCTACAATTCTGTCGTCCACCGGACGCCCGCCCAATCGAATGGGGATGATGGCATTAGGGTGTATAAGTCGCTTAAGTTCGCGGCTACCTTGTTTATAAATAAGCAATACCCTTATCACTTTTAAGCCGCCACCGGTACTGCCTGCACAGCCGCCCATGAACGCCATAAAGAACAATAAAAAAGGTAAAAAGATAGGCCATATTGAAAAGTCACTGGTGGCAAAACCGGTGGTAGTGGCAATGCTCACCAGTTCAAATATGCCAAAGCGAATAGCGTCTGCGGTGTTGTATACGTCATTAGTGATTAAGGTTACAACGGTAATGGCGGCCACAATGGCTATTACAGTGAGTAAGGTACGGACTTCGGCATCGGCAAAATAATGTTTAATGGAGCGATAGCGCCACGCGTAAAAGTGCAGGGCAAAGTTAAAAGCACTTATGATCATGAAAAAGATCGCCACACTTTCTATTAAGCCACTATTAAAGTGGCCAATACTGGCATCATGAGTACTAAAACCACCAATCGCCACCGTACTAAAGGCATGGCAAATGGCATCAAAAAAGCTCATACCGGCTATCCAGTAACCCACAGCACAACTAATGGTTAGGGTTAAATAGATGTACCACAGCGCTTTTGCGGTCTCTGTAATGCGGGGCGTCAGCTTGCTGTCTTTCATGGGGCCCGGAGTTTCGGTGCGATACAACTGCATGCCACCAATGCCCAGCATCGGCAAAATGGCCACGGCTAAAACGATAATCCCCATGCCGCCAAGCCATTGTAAAAACTGGCGATAAAAGAGGATAGATTGCGGTAAATTATCAAGCCCCGTCAGCACCGTGGCGCCAGTGGTGGTCCAGCCAGACATGGACTCAAAAAAAGCATCCGCGAAACTTAAACCCGGGTTTTCAGCCAGCATAAAAGGTAACGAACCCGATACCGCCAATACTAACCAGAACATTACGGTGACCACAAAACCATCTCGGGTACGCAGCTCTTGTCTTTTATGGCGCACCGGCAACCAAAAGGCAGCACCTACCGCGAAGGTGATGGCCAGTGCACTAATAAAGGCTTGTAATGCACTGTCCTGATAAATCAGGCTGACAACAATAGGCGGCAACAGGGCGATACTGAAAACCATCAGCAATAAACCCAGTATGCGAAAAATAATAGCGGTATGCATGTTGGTGCATTATCCCTTGTTCAATAGACAGTGTTAGCGGTTAAAAGAAGCCTAATTCCACCTGAAATAAGCGCTCTACCTCAGGAATACGTTTTTTATCTAGAACAAATAGAATGACATGGTCATCACTTTCTATGACCACATCACCATGGGCAATGAGTACTTGATCCCCACGTACAATGGCACCGATGGTGGAGCCTTCGGGTAAATTCACTTGATCTAGGCGTCTGCCCACGACTTTTGAGGTGTTTTTATCCCCGTGGGCAATGGCTTCAATCGCCTCGGCGGCACCGCGGCGCAAACTGTGCACGTTTGCTACATCGCCCCGACGTACGTGTCGCAGCAAACTGCCCAGTGTGGTTTGTGAAGGACTAATGGCAATGTCGATGCCTTCCCCTTGAACAAGGTCCACGTATTGCGCTTTATTAATAAGCGTCATGACTTTTCTGGCACCTAATTGCTTGGCCAGCATGGATGACATCACGTTAACTTCATCATCGTTGGTGAGCGCTAAGAACACATCGGTGTTTTCAATATTGGCTTCAAGTAACAGCTCTTTGTCGGTGGCGCTGCCATTGATAATGATGGTTTTACTTTTAACTTTTTCACTTAAACGCTCACAACGTTCTCGGTTGTGATCCATTAATTTAACATTGTAATGCGGCTCTAGTGCCATGGCTAAGCGAGCGCCAATGTTGCCGCCACCGGCGATAATCACCCGTTTGTAAGGGGCTTCGGTGCGGCGTAGTTCGGCCATCACAATACGTATATCTTTCTTGGCGGCAATGAAAAATACTTCATCGTCTACTTCAATAACCGTGTCGGCCTGGGGCATTATGGCTTCACCACGGCGATAAATGGCGGCAACTCGGGTGTCCACGTTACTTTTAAGGTGTTCACGTAAAAACTTAAGCTCTTGGCCCACTAATGGACCGCCATGGTAGGCCTTAGAGCCCACTAACATGACCTTATTATCGGCAAAATCCAATACCTGCAAGGCACCTGGATACTGCAAAAGGCGCTTAATGTAGTTGGTCACAACCTCTTCAGGGCTGATAAATACATCCACATGCACACCCTGATTACCAAACAGCTTTTTATGCTGAATGTATTCCTGAGCGCGGATACGGCTAATTTTGGTGGGCGTTTTAAATAAAGAGTGGGCCACTTGGCAGGCCACCATGTTCACTTCATCGCTGTTGGTGACGGCCACCAACATGTCAGCATCGTCACCACCGGCTTGGTGCAGTACATCGGGAAAAGACGCTTTACCGCGAACAGTACGAATATCTAGGCGGTTTTGCAGCTCTTTAAGGCGCTCGCCGTCGGTGTCGACTACGGTGACGTCATTGCCTTCGGTGGCTAAGTGTTCGGCCAATGTGGCACCGACCTGGCCTGCGCCAAGGATGATTATTTTCATGATGACTCTCTTACTGTGTCACACATTTTTAAATGACCTTGCCGTCTTTAAAGGCCACTTTGTTTTTATACTTTTTTAAGCAGGGCGTAAAAAAATCCATCATGGCTTTGGGCTTGTGGAAATAGTTGCCAGCCAAAACCGGTATCGATACCACTGCTCAATTCAATATTCTGCAATTGCGCGTCCATTTGCTCGCTTAAAAACGCTTTAACATTGTCGGCGTTTTCTAAGGGTAAAACAGAGCAGGTGGCATACAACAAAGTGCCACCAGGTTTAAGCATTTGCCATGCCTTTTGCAAGATAGAAAACTGTAACTGAGCAAGGTTATCAATATCTTGATTTTGGCGCAGCAACTTAATGTCTGGGTGACGTCGAATCACGCCTGTGGCACTGCACGGCACGTCCAATAAAATACGATCAAACGGTTTACCATCCCACCATTGTTCAGGGTGTTGAGCCTCCCCGACCAAAGTGACAGCGTTAAATTTTAAACGGGTTAGGTTTTCATGAACACGGGTTAACCTTAGTTCATCGGCGTCCATGGCAGTAAGCTCAATCTCGCCTCCAGCATGCTCTAGCAAATGGCAGGTTTTGCCGCCAGGTGCACTGCAGGCATCGAGTATTTTTTCGCCTTTTTGTGGGTCTAATAATAGAGCAGCCATTTGCGCGGCTTCATCTTGAACACTGCAGCTACCGTCTTCAAATTCGGGCAGCGAAAACACATCCATGGGTTTGTCTAAATAAACAGACGTAAGCGATAACTCACCCTTTGAAGCCTTAATATCAGCGCCTTCAAGCTTTTGTAAATACTCACTTACTGAGTTGTAGTGAGTGTTTACACGTAAGCACATGGGCGCTTGGATATTGCCTTGCTCACAGATAACTTGCCATTGGTTTGGCCAGCTTTTCTTAAGTGATTTAATAAACCACTTAGGGTGCTGATAGTGCGGCACATCGCTACCTTTAAGCCCCTCAAGCAGCTCTGTTTTTTCCCGTTGAAAGCGGCGTAATATGGCGTTTAACAGGCCCTTATACTTATCTTGTTTAAGCTGTCCGCAAGCTTCTACCGTTTCATGAATGGCGGCGTGCTCTGACGTATCGCCATAAGCCAGTTGATATAAACCTACCCACATAAGGGCTTGAACTGGGCGCGCTTCTTCAGGTAATGGATGCTCTAACATCATTTTACTGAGGGCATTGATGCTGAAAAAGTGGCGGCAACTGCCATAACAAATATGGTGCAGCAGGCCTTTGTCAGTGCTGGGCACTTTTTCGCTGTAACGCACTAAAACAGGCGTTAGGCTTTTTTGTTTATCAACTACATCTAACAGAGCCAGGGCGGCTGCGGCGCGACAATTAATGCTCATTATTTATAATTCACTGGCTAAAACGTAATGTTCTTGAAACGGGTGCTTGCCGTTAAGGAGGTCTTTTACGAGCATGGGCTTTTTATTAGGGAGCTGCACTTGCTCTAAAGTCACACATTGATGCTGACACGCAATGGTGATGCCTAAGGTGTCGATGGCCAAAACCGTGCCGGGTAATGCTTGATGTGCCATGGCATTTACGCGTGCTTTTAATACTCTAATTCGGCTATCACCTAATAAGGTATACGCCATGGGAGCTGGATTAAAAGCGCGTATTTTTTGCACCACTTGCTCGGCCGGAATTTGCCAATCTATTAAGGCTTCTTGTTTGGTGAGCTTGCGGGCATAACAGCTTAATGTGTCATCTTGCACTTCACCAAACACCGGTCCACCTTGGTATTTTTCAATGACCTCTAAAATGGCCTGACTACCAATAAGAGCTAAACGGTCATGCAAAGAGCCGCCGGTGTCGTCGCTTTCAATAGGCGTTTCTAACTTGTGCAGCATTGGGCCGGTATCAAGTCCTAGCTCCATTTGCATCACCGTCACACCACTGGTCGCATCACCCGATTCTATCGCTCGTTGAATAGGGGCGGCACCACGCCATCTGGGTAGCAGTGAGGCATGACTATTAATACAAGCAAGCTTGGGGATATCTAACACCACCTGAGGCAACAACAAACCATACGCCACCACAATAAATAGGTCGGGTTTTAAGTCTTTAAGCTGTTGAATGTCACTGTCGTCTTTGAAATTAACAGGCTGAAAAACGTCGATGTTATTTTCAAGCGCCAACTGCTTCACGGGGCCAGCCATTAACTTTTTACCTCGGCCAGCAGGTCGGTCTGGCTGAGTATAAACAGCCACTATTTCATGTTTGGCTTTTAATAAGGCGGCCAAGTGGCTTTTTGCGAAATCTGGCGTACCAGCAAATACAATTCTCAAGCTTTGCTCCTAAGGATGCAGTGAATCAATGATTTAAGCTTGCTTGGCTTGTAATCGGTGGGCTTTTTCAAGCTTCTTACGAATACGGTCACGTTTGGTATTGGATATGTAATCCACAAATAGCTTACCTTTGAGATGATCTAGCTCGTGCTGAATGCATACAGCCAATAATCCAGTGGCCACTAACTCAAAGGCTTCGCCATTTTTATTAAGCGCTTCAATCTTGCAATGCTCAACGCGCTCCACGTCTTCATAAAATCCTGGCACCGATAAACAGCCTTCTTGTAAAAGCTCAGGCTCGCCGTCTAACACGGTGACTTTAGGGTTAATGAAGACCAAAGGTTCTGATTTATCTTCGCTGACGTCGATAACCACTATTTGTTGATGTACATTCACCTGAGTAGCGGCCAAACCAATACCGGGTGCTTCGTACATGGTTTCAAACATGTTATCGATAATTGTGCGAATTTCGTCCGTCACTTTAGCCACTGGCTTGGCTTTTGTGCGTAGGCGAGTGTCCGGAAATTCTAAAATGTCTAATATAGCCATAAAACTTGTGATGCCTTAGTAGTCATCAGGGCGTTGGCCCTGCTAATATTATATGTATCTATTATATCTAATGACGGAGTTGTTTCTATCCCTAGAAGCGATCCAAATAAAAATAAGGGATTACCCATGTTCAAACCCTTGCTTAGGCGCGTATCGCTGGCCCTTTTATTGGTCGCAAGCTTCGCCAGTGCAGAAGTTATTGATTTAAAACCCGGTCACCCAGTGGATTATGTGGTGAAGAAGGGCGACACCCTGTGGGATATTTCCCAGAAATTCCTCGATGACGCGTGGTTATGGCCAGAAATCTGGCAAATAAACGAGCAAATTGGTAACCCACACCTAATTTATCCTGGTGACATCATTGGTTTGGTGTACATGGGCGATCAGGTAAAAATCACCATTAAAGAACGTTCTGATGAAGCGCCTAAGGAATTGGGGCCAATAACCTTATTGCCGTCGGCACGTATCAGTGCGATTAGCTCGGCCATTCCGCCCATACCTATGTCGGCCATATCAAGCTTCATGATTAACAGTCGTATTGTGAAAGCTAAAGTTTTGAAGCATGCGCCATATGTAGTAGCCGGTGATGATAATCGTCTATTGGCTGGCGGCGGTGGTAAAGTATATGCCCGTGGTTTTAAAAAAGAGGAGCCACAAAAAAGTTATGGCTTGTATCGTAAAGGGCAGATTTTTGTAGATCCAGACACCAGCGAAGTCCTAGGTATGGAAGCCAAAGAAGTGGCGGCCGCCAAAGTCACCAGTTGGGATGGCGATGTCGCCACCCTAAAGCTTGCCAGCTCGCGCGAAGAAGTAATGGTGGGTGATCGACTTTTGTCTACCGATGAGCGTTTAGTGGTAGCCAACTTTATGCCAAGCGCCCCTAAAGAAGAAATATATGGCCGCATGATTGCGGTACTAGGCGGCGTGACCCAAATTGGACAATACAACGCCGTGGTCATTAACCAAGGTAAGCGCGACGGTGTAACCGAGGGCAATGTATTGGCTATCTATAAAGAAGGCAGTGTAATTATAGACAGGGTGACACGTTCAAAGGTGAAGTTGCCAGCGGAGCGTGGTGGTTTGTTGATGTTATTTAGAGTATTTGAAAAGGTAAGTTACGGTTTAGTTTTACGCTCTAAGGTGCCATTGAGTGTAGGAGACGCGGTTAGAAACCCATAGACACACATACTTATAAAAAAAGTATAAACAACAGTATCAGCCATTGTTCGTATGGCACCCATAAGGGCCTTAACTAGAGTTAGTTAAGGCCCTTATGTTCAGGATGAACGGTATAACGCGGTGCCATGGACGGCAAAGAGCGTATCTATATTCAGGATAAAAGGCATAGTACCTCCTTACTAGGCTGCTTATGAATACCTGTATCTTCAGCGACCCCGAAGCCAATGCTTGGTTAAATCTAGCTTTGGTACCCGGCATTGGCCCAAAAACCATG
>JAPYOO010000414.1 GCA_029938135.1 Bermanella sp.
GGCATGATGTAGTCAGCCAAACATCCAAGGTTAAACTTTATTGATTAATTTTTAACCTGTGATTGTAAAATAAAGCGGGAGGAGTGGGCATAGTTAGCGGCAACGTTAATCGTGTTTTACGCCTCCCGCTTTGCATTTCCAGCTAAATCATTGTTTTTTGTATGATTTGTGCCGATTAATTGGCAATTCCGCACATATTTCCCCCTCTCTACGGTTACAGCTACAGCTACCTGCATTACAATGTCTCGCTTTAAAAATTCTAATAGGAAACGTAAGTGGCCACTGAAGCCAAAAAAAGTCGCAAAATTTTGTATGTAAGCTTATTGGCGTATCTGGTCTGTTTACTGGCCATGTTCCCGATTAATATTGCCTATAAGTTATTCAGCCCCAAAAACCTGCCGGTAGAAGTAATGGCCGTGTCTGGAACAGTGTGGGATGGGGAACTGGTGTTTAAGCATGCTATGAGTGGCCAGGTAAGACTTAACTGGCAGTTGTCGCCGTTGAGTTTATTATTGGGTGAAGTCAGTAGCGAAGTGAGCTTTAAGGGCGCGCAACTTGATGGCAAGGGTGCGTTATCTATTGGCTTCATTAGTGGTGATATTAAACTTAGCCATGCCACGGCTTACATAAATTCCGCTTTAATCAATCAGCCGTTACGCGCTCAAAAGATCACAGTTCAGGGTGACGTGGAACTTAACGACACTAATGTTGTATTTAATTGGCGTGATAAAAAAACGTCCATGGCCCGTGGCCGTTTAATTTGGATGGGAGGCGATGTTAAATACCCTAAGGGTCGCAAAAGTAAACACGCGAATTTACCCATGTTAGTGGCTGATTTAAGCGAAGAAAATGGTGAGCTAAAGGCGCAAGTGAATACTACCGAAGGGTTAGGGGTGGCGTATGCCAACTTAAAAACCGACGGTTGGGGCAGTGTAGCGGTTCAAAAACGTATGGTTGATTTACTCGGTGAGCCTTGGTCCAATAAAGCCAGTCCCGATAGCTCGATTTTTGAACTGTCCGAAAAACTGTTTTAGATATCAATGTAAGTAAGGGTAATTTAGTGCACTGGAGTGAACATAAAAACGTAGAGTCCAGCATTACTTTGTTGAAGTGGGTGTTGAGTCTGTGCCTAGCCTATCAAGGTGCGGTCATCACGTGGATGGTGATAGATCAGCCTACGTTAGTTTTACCGGAACCAGGTAAAGGCTCAGTGGCCTCGAATCAAACCTTAGAGAGTCATGACATGGCCCAATGGGATTTATTTGGGAAGGCCGATGCCGCGCCTGTGGCGCAAGAGGAAGAAATAAATGCACCAAAAACCCGCTTACGCTTAGTATTAATGGGTGTGTTTATGTCGGATAAAAAAGAGGATTCCAGTGCCATAATTGCTGAACAAGGCCGCGAAGGGGAGTTCTTTAAGGTCGGTGCCAGAGTGCAAGGCCGAGCCCGTTTATCACAAGTGTATAACGATAAAGTTATTTTGGATAACAGCGGTAAGTTAGAGACGCTCACGTTTGCAGATGCAGAAAAACTGCTTAAGGGCATTAAGGCCAGCGACAAAAAGAAAAAACCCGCATCCAAAAAAAATAATGTGGCGTTAAGCAAAAGAAACAAAAGTGACTTTAAACGCCAGTTAAGGGGCATACGCACCCCAGAAAAATTTGTAGATTTTGCTAAGCAGCAACTGGAAGACCCTGTACAGGCCATGGAGAACATGGGCTTAAGAGCGGCGGGCAACGGTTATGTGTTAACCCCCTCGGCTACGATGCTTATGAGTTTGGGCATGAAGGCTGGGGATAAATTAATTTCTGTAAATGGATACCCGCTAGGGGATCCGGTACAGGATAAAACGATTATTGATGAAGTATACGAGTCCGGCAATGCCAGTATAGTAATTGAGCGTGGCAGTCGTCGTATGACTATTAATCATTCGTTTTAAGTGCATATAAATTAAGCCGCGCTCAAAGAGTTAAGAGCGTGTTAGACGTATAAACCGGAATTTGTTTGTTTTAACATTGGCATGAATATGAAAATAAAAAAGTGGATCGCCCTCGTTGTTTTAATTGTTGTTATGCCTTTTTCACAAAGCTTTGCGGCCGATAAAGAAGAGCAAACGTGGAAAGTAAATTTAAAAGACGCGGACATTAAGGCGTTTATTTCTCAAATTGCCAATATTACCGGTTACAGTTTTGTCATTGACCCTAGGGTAAAAGGCAAAGTAACGATTGTTTCTGATACGTCTATGAACAAACGTGACGTCTATGAGATGTTTCAATCAGTGTTAAGTGTGCACGGTTTTGCCGCGATACCGGCCGGTAGTGTGATTAAAATTATGCAGCAAAATAACAGCAAGCAAGA
>JAPYOO010000415.1 GCA_029938135.1 Bermanella sp.
CGTCGTAGCAAAGCCTATGTTATTGACACAAATGTTTTAATCCACGATCCCACCGCCCTCATTAAATTTGAAGAACACCAAGTGGTCATTCCCATGACGGTTCTTGAAGAACTGGACAAACTCAAACTGAGTAAATCGGGTGTCGCCCAAGAATGCCGGCAGGCTATTCGACACATAGATGAAATTCTAGGGGAAGCGACCCCCGAGCAAATACAAGTTGGAGTGCCCATTCCGTCGGCCGTTAAAAACCAAGGGCGTTTAAGTATATTAATGGATACGTCCTCCCAACAACGCAGCATGTTACCCAATGATTTAAACGACAATAAAATCATTAATAGTTTAATTTTTTTACAACAACAAAAACCCCAAGTCGAAATCATCCTTGTCACCAAAGACATTAACATGCGTCTTAAGGCCCGCGGCTGTGGAATAGAATCGCAGGACTACCATAACGACCAATTGGTCAGTGACGTTAAATCTCTCACTAAAGGATTCCATTTATATAAAAACAGTTTTTGGGATGTGATTGAAAAAGTTGAATCTATTCAGGAAACTGGCCGTACCCTGCATAAAATTGATCGAACTTTATTTAATAAAGAACTATTCATTAATCAGTACATATTAGATGAACAAGGTTTTGTGGCACGCATTAGTGCCATAGATGATGACACGGTGACGTTATGGGATCGATCGCGCGATCACTTGATGCAGGCGGAAGCTTGGGGGCTCGTGCCCAGAGACATTTATCAAGCGGTGGCACTGGATTTATTGTTGGATCCAGACATTCACCTTGTGAACCTCACCGGCTCAGCAGGCTCTGGCAAGACCATTCTAGCTCTGGCAGCCGCCATTGATATGACGGTATCTCAAAAACGCTACAAACGCATCATAGCCACTCGGAGCGTACAGGGCTTGGATGAAGACATCGGCTTTTTACCCGGTACCGAAGCTGAAAAAATGGAGCCCTGGTTGGGTGCCATTACCGATAACCTAGAGGCGTTGCATCAAGACGATGAAAGCACCCATGGCAGCATCGATTACATATTGCAAAAGGTGCCCTTGCAGTTTAAGTCTCTTAATTATATTCGCGGCCGTAGCTTTCAAAAAAGCCTGATAATTATCGACGAAAGCCAAAACCTCACCCCTCATCAAATGAAAACCATTATTACCCGCGCCGGCCAAGGATCAAAAGTGGTGTGCTTGGGTAACCTGGCTCAAATTGACACGCCTTACCTTAATGCCACTAGTTCGGGTTTAGCCTATTTAAACGAACGTTTTAAAGGCTTTGCCCACGGTGGCAGTTTAGAGTTACAAAGCGTGCCCCGATCTATCTTGGCGGAATACGCAGAAAGTCACTTATAACGCAAAACCCCTAACCGATCTGGCGCGACCGGACCGGTTAGGGATGTTTTTTCCCTTGAAAAGTCGTTTAATTTGACGAACGCACTATCCTTTCCTAAATTTTAATAATGCCAAGCTCGAAATAAGAGTTCTAAGCAAGAACCCTAAACAAGGATCGTGTTATGAAAGGATTATGCCTACTCAGCATGCTACTGGCCTCTTTGGCTCACAGTGCAAATGAATCGATTTATGAATTGGCAGTTTCTACTAACAGTAGCTGGACCAGCATTGAAATTCGTGACGATGCCGTATGGGTGAATGCTCCTCCTGGAAAGAGCATCAGCATGAATGGCCGCAAGGGCATAAAGTCGTACACGCTCTCCCCAAAAAAAATGCACATCCGCACTATGGGCAATGGTGAAGTCACCATGAACCTATTCATCAAATCTAAAAACTCAGTGCTAGGATTAGATTTGTGTAAAGGAAAAGCCTCTAGTTACATTTGGATTAAGTCAGATCAAAGCAAGCAAAAAAATGACACTAAGCAAAAAGACTACTGCGAAAAAGCAGCGCTGGTTTTAGAGCTTCATTAATGTTTCCGCTGGTACGTGCTTGCACATGAAATGCACCTACACTCTCTTTTTCGCGTGCAAGCACGCTCCTACAATAAATTACCCACTATATTTATCCCCCCCTTTGTAACAGGACTTCTGCGCGCTCAATGTTTCCCCTCTTTACTCATATTCTAAAACAGACTCACTCATCAAGACTATCCTGCTTCGTCCTGCCGGTTAAGTTCTTTTAACTGCGCGCATTACTCCTGTAATCAGTAAATGTCTGTTAGCTAGAGGCGTGCGCGCTCTTGGGGGGCTAGTATGACCTTTAGGTAGGGGGTTTTAGTAAAAATGTTTTGAAATGAATTTGAGATGTTGTTTTAGGGGTTGTTTCTCGGTTCTGGCGTTCGGCTTTACTCTAGTGACAAAATTTCTTAAGTCGTGTCATTTTGGGTTT
>JAPYOO010000416.1 GCA_029938135.1 Bermanella sp.
GTAATAATACAGGGGTAGAATAAGGGTGTAGGGGCAAAGGAGATTGCCCCTACAACGAGTACAAATGTCGCCTAATTAGTTATTGGCGTGCAATTCGCTATTCAGCTCGATAGCGGTTTTATTGGTAACGCACTGTACTGCCCCCGAGATAGAGTCGCGACGGAACAATAGGTCAGGTTTGTTAGCCAGGTCGCGCGCTTTTACAACTTCAACGACGTTTTTATCGGCATCAAGTAATTGAATTTTGGTGCCAGCGGTGATGTATAAACCAGACTCAACCGTGCAGCGATCCCCTAATGGAATACCAATGCCGGCATTGGCACCAATCAGGCTGTTTTCACCGACTTTAATGACGATGTTACCACCACCCGATAAGGTACCCATAGTAGAACAACCGCCGCCTAGGTCAGAACCTTTACCAACCATAACACCGGCAGAAATACGGCCTTCAACCATAGATGTGCCTTCGGTGCCTGCATTAAAGTTAATGAAACCTTCATGCATGATCGTGGTGCCTTCGCCGACGTAAGCGCCTAAACGCACACGAGATGCATCGGCAATACGTACGCCACTTGGAACTACGTAATCGGTCATTTTAGGGAATTTATCAACACTGAATACTTCCAGAACGTCACCTTGTAGACGAGCTTGCAGTTGTGCATCGCTTAATTCGCTAAGATCAATAGCGCCTTTGTTGGTCCAAGCCACGTTAGGCAATAAACCAAAAATGCCTGAAAGGTCAATACCGTGGGGCTTAACGAAGCGGTGGCTGATAAGTTGCAGCTTCAAATACACCTCAGGGGTGCTTTGGCTCTGCGTGTCAGTTTCTAAAACCACCAAAACAATCGGTTGTTTTGAGCTAGCTAAGGTCTTTGCCAGTGTGGCTTGCTCGCCATTAAGGCTTGCCGCTAATGTTTGCAATGTATCCGCGTTCAGTTCAATGGCTTGGTTGCCATTGGTGTAACCTACGCTTTTAGCAGCTTCAACTAAGTCTGAAGCAGGCTGGTAAACAGGCTTTTGATAAAATACTTCAAGCCATTCATTTTTTGAATTTTGGGTGCCTACACCGAGTGCAAATGCTAATGCCATGTTGAATTCCTGTGATTGAGTAAATTAAAATAAACTAAATGGTTAAATAAATTCTTGGTAAATCTCGGCCTTAAAGCCCAGTAGGTACTCACCGTCTTTTACTAATAGTGGTCGCTTGATGATGCTAGGGTTTTCTAGCATGACGTTAATGGCGCTTGCTTCGTCCATCGTGTCCTTTACTTGCTCATCTAGTTTGCGATAGGTGGTGCCGCGCTTATTGATAAGGGCTTGCCAGCCTAATTCTTGTACAAACTCAGCCAATAGCTCGGGGCTTAAGCCGTCTTTTTTGTAATCAATAAACTCAACGCTTAATCCTTGAGTATCAAGCCAAAGGCGAGCTTTTTTCATGGTGTCGCAATTTTTGATGCCGTATATCTTCATGGGCCGAATTATTTAATGAGTAAAAAGGACGGGGATTAAAGCATATTTAAGCCCCTGGATCAGTATTAATCCTGTCGCGTTTTCTGATTATAGGCTCTCAATCAAAGTGCGTATTCGTCTTGCGGCCTCTATGCATTCATCTACTTCAGCCACGAGAGCCAAGCGGATACGATTGTCTCCGGGATTAATATTATCGATGGTGCGTGACAAGTAACTACCAGGAAGAACCGTTACTTGCTGCTCGGCAAATAAGCGTTGTGTAAACTCTTCTTCGTTAATGGGGGTTTTTAGCCATAGGTAAAAGCTGGCATCACTTTGAGTAACGTCGGCTACGGGGGATAAAATATCCAAAACCGCTTTAAACTTTAGACTATAAAGGCGACGGTTTTCTTGAACGTGTTCTTCATCTCCCCAGGCTGCAATGCTGGCCAGTTGATTGGGAATAGACATGGCGCAGCCATGGTACGTTCTATATTGGAAGAACTGGGCTAATAATTCAGCATCACCCGCCACAAAGCCTGAACGTAAACCGGGTAAGTTAGAGCGTTTACTTAAACTGTGAAATACCACGCAGCGTTTGTAGTCGTTGCGGCCAAGTACCTGGCAGGCTTCTAGAAGGCCGACAGGTGGTTGAACCGAGTCTACGAAAATCTCGCTGTAACACTCATCACTGGCCAGAATAAAGTCGTGAATATCTGCCAGTTTAATCAGTTGCTGTAGCTCTTGCATATTAATCACGGCGCCGGTGGGGTTGCCCGGTGAGCATATAAATAAAATTTGTGTGTCTTGCCAAACTTGATCGCTCACCGCGGCAAAGTCAGGTTTGAAACCATTCTCTTCTAGGCAGGGTAAATAATGAGGTTGTGCGCCGGCTAAATAAGC
>JAPYOO010000417.1 GCA_029938135.1 Bermanella sp.
CTTAAAACGTCTAATTTGGTCGTATGGTTGGCCAAATACAACATGTTTGAAATTCCGTATATCTCCTATTACTTATTGGTTCACAAAAAATGGCAGGGCACTGCCAACACTTTTTCTCATCCCACCAATAATAATTAGAGAACTAAATGAACATAAAACAATTTAGTACCAGTTTACTGGCAGGCAGCTTATGGGTAGCCAGTGCCGCCCACGGTATGTCGTCGGCGCCATCTATACAATCTCCTAACGAGTTGGCCAATGCACAAGGTGTACAAGCCAGTAGCAGCACAGAAGCCGTAAATGGTTTAGCGCAAGGTTGTTACGCCATTCAATCGGCCGAACACGGCACCTACTTAAAAAAATACAATAAGGGCGGCCTTATTGATGATGGCTTAGGCTACCGCTTTGAAGTGGTAGACCAGCAAAGTGCGGCGCACTTCTTTATGAAGCCTTCGTCCATGAACCACTTTTTATTAACCGACAAAGACGGCCGTTATTTTGCCAGCCACCTACCGGCTGAAATAAGCGCAGGCCGATACGCAGGTGAATTTGCCGAATGGAAATTAAGCGCGGTAGATAACGGTAAAGGCGAATACAATTTTAAGCTTAAGGGCACCGCCCTTAACATGGATGTTAGGCACCACTTTACCGACAAACATACTTACTTTTTTGATTTACTAAACCCATTTAATTTAAACAGCGAAGACACGTTTAGATTAATTGCCCAAAACGACTGTACCCCGTTCCCAGAAGTCACCACCAATGTAACGGGCGATGCCAGTGTATTAAAAGGCGATGTTAACCAAGCCGTACGGGGATTCATTGACCCCCATACGCACATCACCAGTTATGAGTTTATGGGCGGCAAGATGATGCACGGCAAGCCTTTCCATCGCTGGGGAGTAGAAGAAGCACTGCAAGACAGTAAAATTATTCACGGGCCAAATGGTGCGTTGGATATTATTGGCAACCTTTATACCTTTGGTGATGTGAATAACCGCTACGACACCCGCGGCTGGCCTGAATTTCCATACTGGCCTAACCATCAACAAATGAGCCACATGGGTTACTACTACAAGTGGATAGAGCGCGCGTACTTGTCGGGCATGCGGTTAATGGTGTCAGATCTAGTTGAAAACGAAGTGTTATGTAACGTGCAAAAAACCGTTAACCCCGCCAGCTGGATTAACCCCAATAGCTGTAACACTATGGACAGTATTCGGTTACAAGCAAAACGTTTGCGCGAAATTGAAGCCTACGTAGATGCGCAACAAGGTGGCCCAGGTAAAGGATTTTTCCGCTTGGTTACAACCCCAGAACAAGCCCGTGCCGTTATTGCCAATGGCCAGTTAGCCGTAGTAATGGGCGTAGAGGCCAGCGAAACGTTTAATTGCGGCATAAAAGACAGCTGTGATCAAAACTCCATAGAGGCGCAACTAAACGAGTTATATGATTTAGGCGTGCGCTCTATTTTCCCCACCCATAAATCCGATAACAAATTGGGCGGCAGTTACGTAGAAGACGGTTTCATTAACGTGGGGCAGTTACTGGCCACCAATACCTTTTTTGCCACCAAAGAATGTGATGCGCAAACAAAAGGCAACGCGTTTACCTCGGGCTTCCCACTGATTGGCGACATTCCGTTTATTTCGGACATATTAGGTTTAGTGAATTTAAACCCACAATACGACGAAAACATTCAGCACTGTAACCAAAAAGGTTTATCAGAGCTGGGTGTGTATTTAGTGAACCGCATGATTGATAAAAAAATGCTAATAGAGCTAGACCACACAGGTGCCGATACCGGCAGTGCGGTTATGGACATTGTTGAGGCCCGTGGATACAGCGGCGTGATTTCATCACACAGCTGGATGCACAAAGCCAAAGACGGCAGCCTACACAATGACACTAAGCGTTTAATTCAAGTGGGCGGTTTTGTCACCCCATACAACTCAAACGCCACCGCCATTGCCGGCACCATTAATACTATTTTGGATGAAGTAGAAACCACCCCATACTTAGCAGGCGTAGGTTTTGCAACCGACATGAGTGGTTTAGGTGGTCAAGCCGGCCCCCGTGGCGACGCCGCCAGCAACCCACTAACCTACCCATTTACCTCAGAGATGGGCCTAGTGTTTGACAAGCAAAAGTCGGGCAACCAAGAGTACGACCTAAACGAAGATGGTATTGCCCATTACGGTTTAGTGGCCGATCACTTACAAGACATTCGTGAACAAGCCAGTAGCCGTGTATACGAGTCGGTAATGAATTCAGCCGAAGCGTATTTGCAAATGTGGCAGCGAGCAGAAGCGAATACCAATAACGATTATGTAAATCCGTTATAGG
>JAPYOO010000418.1 GCA_029938135.1 Bermanella sp.
TTGTTTTGAGCAATTAATTGGTGCTCTTCACAGGCACGCACACAGCTGGCGGTGCCTTCCGGGCGCAACGTTAAGCTGCGTTCACTGCGCTCAAAGGTGTACATTTCTTTTTCAACGATGTCAGTGGCTTCACCCACTGAACGCTTAAACAAATTAGTATGTTCAACCAACGGCATGCGAATTTCTTGGTAACCAAAACCATCTAAGATGGCTTTTACCTGCTCTTCTAAAAAACGCCATACTGGTGTCTGACTTGGTAGAATATCGTTCATACCAATTAAGGCTTTAATTTTCTCTTGTGCCACTTTGAATCCCTTAAATCCCCACATCGTGGGCATCATTTAACTGTCTATTAGGCTTTAACGATTAAGTCCGCTTCGCGCGCTTCTTTCTGCGCCACTTTATCTCGTATAAGTTTTTCTAGGTTGTCGACTAAGCCTTCATTGCCCAGTTTAGAAGCCGGTACGCCGTCTACATAAAGTAAATTATTAGGGCTACCGCCGGTTAAACCTAGATCGGTTTCTTTAGCTTCACCTGGTCCATTTACTACGCAACCAATCACCGACACATCTAGCGGTGTTAATATATCTTCAACTCTCGCTTCCAACTCATTCATGGTTTTAACCACATCAAAGTTTTGGCGAGAGCAACTTGGGCAGGCGATAAAGTTAATACCTTTACTGCGCAGTTTTAAACTACGTAAAATATCAAACCCTACTTTAATTTCATGCACTGGATCGGCCGCCAGCGATACACGTAAGGTATCGCCAATGCCGTCCATTAATAACATGCCAAGACCAACCGAGCTTTTAACGGTACCGCTGCGCAGCCCACCCGCTTCGGTAATGCCTAAATGCAAAGGCTGCTCAATTTGAGTCGCGATTTGGCGGTAGGCGGCCACCGTCATAAATACATCGGACGCTTTAAGGCTTAATTTAAAATCTGGGAAATTTAGGCGATCTAAAATATCAATATGACGCATGGCACTTTCTACCAATGCATTTGGCGTCGGCTCACCGTATTTTTTTTGTAAGTCTTTTTCTAATGATCCTGCATTCACACCAATGCGAATGGGAATACCATTATGACGCGCCGCATCAACCACTTGGCGAATACGATCTTCACGACCAATGTTGCCCGGATTTATGCGCAGACAATCGGCACCCAGTTCAGCCACCCGTAACGCAATTTTGTAATCAAAATGTATATCGGTAACCAGCGGCACATTCACCTGCTGGCGAATTTTTGCAAAGGCTTCAGCGGCTTCCATAGAAGGCACACTCACACGTACGATATCCGCACCCACCGCTACTAGGTCGTTAATTTGCGCAACGGTTGCATCTACATCGCAGGTTTCTGTATTGGTCATGCTTTGCACGGCAATGGGGGCATCACCACCCACAGCAACGTCTCCCACCATGATTTGACGGGATTTTCTACGAACTATTGGAGACTGACCTTGCTTGTTCATAATTTTAACTAATACCTGGGCACATCACCCATCTCAAATATTTAGCGAGGTTCATTACGTATTATTAACGGTTTACTGCCCGCCGTAATTCAAATCAATACGACCAAGCGCTTAACGCTTGTTAGCACTCACGTAAGACTTATATTCAGCTGACTTTGGAAAGCGCTTTTTTAATTTAAAGCCATAACTGTGCACCGAATTTTTATTGCCAAGAGCGCGGGCTAACTGCAAGCCCACACTTAAACTGGCAGCGCTGTGGTTCACTTTATTGTCTGTTAAGGTTTTCTCAAAGCGCTTAAACCAATTATTTGCCAAGCGCGCACGTTTACGTTTTAGGTATATGCGTGAAAGATTCAAGCTAGAAACAGTGCTATCACCATCTAGTACCCAGGCTTTCTCGAATGCATTAATTGCTTGGCTGTCATCGCCCTGCCCCATGAAGCATAAACCTAAGTTTTCATTGGCCAAAAATCGTGCGCTATAATCTACATCCTTAGCCGCTATGGCTAAATGACCACAAGCGCGTTTATCGCGTTTATAGCTCATTAAATAAAGACCATAATGGTAGTTTGACGGACTATGTTCTTCGTCTAAATCTAAGGCTTGCGCAAACGATTTCTCGGCCAATTTCACTTCGCCACGTTCCAACCAATACATGGCCAAAACACTGTGTACCGATGGATTTTCAGGATTCAACTCCATCGCACGGTCTATTTTTTGACGAGCCAAGATCAACTTACCTTGCGACAAGTAACCTACCGCTAACGCCACATAGGTTTCGGCGGCTTTTTCTGGGTTGTTGTTTTTACTGTAACGCGTTTCAGTAATACTGACACACGCATTTAGCAGTAACGCGACGCCCGCTACACAG
>JAPYOO010000419.1 GCA_029938135.1 Bermanella sp.
GTAATAGAATGTGGAGGCTTTGCCGCCGCCGAGGTAGAACTGAATATTAGTCGCCCCGCCATAAGCCTAGCCATATCTGAGCTGGAATCGTTATTAAACATGCGCCTGTGCCATCGAGGTCGTTCCGGTTTCTCGGTGACCGAGCAAGGCAATCAGGTGTATCAATCAAGCATGCAACTGCTGGGCAGCCTAGAGACCTTTAAGGCGCAAATTAACGCCATAAACACTGAGTTAGTGGGTGAGCTTAATATTGGCATCACCGATAACATGGTGACCATTCCGCATATGCGTATTACTCAGGCCCTAAGCACCCTAAAACACAGGGCACCCGACGTAATCATTAACATTAGAATGATGCCGCCCAACGACATTGAAACCGCCGTATTAGACGGCCAGCTGCACATAGGGGTGGTGCCCGAACTGCGATCGTTACCGGGTTTAACGTACCAGTCGCTGTATAAAGAAAAATCCTTATTGTATTGCAGCGATACTCATCCTTTATTTGAGCAAGACCTTTACGAAATAAGCGACAATGCTCTGTCTCAATACGATGCGGTACTGCCCAGTTACCCACAGGCCGCCGAGATTAAACAGCAGCAAAAAGCCCTTAAGGCCACGGCCACCAGCACCGATCGTGAAGGCATCGCCTTCTTGATTTTAAGTGGGCGCTTTTTAGGGTTTTTACCCACCCACTTTGCTGACCGCTGGGTAGCGCAGGATAAAATTCGCGCCATTGGGGCCCATAGCCGTACCTTTAATACCTATTTTTCGGCTATTACCCGTAAAGGCGGTGTTTCTAACCTGATTTTAGAAGCCTATTTGGAAGAGTTGGCAAAGGCAAAATAGCCCTACCTTTAGACATTCTGGGCTGTGTGGGCGCATATCACCCTGCATAGTCACCAACGTGACGGCACAACACACCCATACTTCATGTAAGTTATTACCTTGTGCCTTATACACGCCTTTGAACATACATGCTGAGCATGGGAAAAGGCCTGAATTTAAGGTGATTTGCGTACCCCCTCGGCTATATAGATCTGAGCGGGCCTATCGCTAATGATGGTGGCATAAAAGAACAATTAACGGCCAGCTTAAAAGCGCTATGCTGGTAATAGCTTCACACTGAGTGAGAAATATTATGTCTGAAATAAACACCATAGATTGGGCGGCACTTGCAGCCAACGCCAACTACCCGCACCAAGCCTTTATCAATGGCAAAAACGTAGACTCTAAAAGTGGTAACACGCAGGCAACTATCAACCCAGCTACCGGTGAAGTGATTGCTCACATCGCTGATTGTTCCCCTGCTGACGCCGATATCGCGGTTCAAAATGCCCGCGACACGTTTGAAAGCGGCGTATGGTCACAAATGGCACCGGGTGATCGTAAAGCTATTTTATTGCGCTGGGCACAGCTTATTGAAGACAACTTAGAAGAGATGGCCTTGTTTGAATGTGTTGATGCCGGCAAACCCATTTCTGATACTTATACCATTGACGTACCCGGCGCCATTAAGACCATTCGCTGGACGGCCGAGGCCATCGACAAGGTATACGAAGAGATTGCCCCTACGTCACATGACACTATCGCCCTTGTTACCCGCCTGCCATTAGGGGTAGTACTGGCCATTGTGCCTTGGAACTTTCCGCTTTCTACCACGGCGTGGAAACTGGCACCGGCCTTGGCCACGGGTAACTCAGTGATCCTTAAACCTGACCCTAAAACGCCATTAACGGCTTTGCGCATTGCACAGCTAGCCACGCAAGCCGGTTTGCCCGATGGCGTATTAAATGTATTACCAGGAGACGGCATTAACCTAGGTAAACATTTGTCTTTGCACCCAGACATCGATGGCCAAACATTTACTGGCTCTACCAATGTGGGTAAGTTGCTGCAGCAGTACTCGGGCCAGTCAAACCTTAAGCGTACTTTCCTAGAGCTTGGCGGCAAAAGCGCCAACATTGTCTTTAACGATGCCAATTTGGAAGCCGCCGCCGAGATGGCCGCCGTAGCCGGTTTTTATAACTCAGGCCAAACCTGCACCGCCGGCACACGTTTATTGATTCAAGAAGATATTTACGACAAATTTTTAGCCATGGTGGTTGAACACGCTAAAGGCTGGAAAGAAGGCCATACCTTTGAAGGCAATGCTATGGGCGCCATCATTAACCAAGGTCAGTTGGATACAATTCAACGCTACGTGAAAATTGGTAAGGAAGAAGGCGCACGCTTAGTATTAGGCGGCAACGTAACTCAAACTGAAACCGGTGGTTTCTTCCATGACGCAACTATTTTTGCCGATGTGGATAACAACATGCGCATTGCCCAAGAAGA
>JAPYOO010000093.1:0-1093 GCA_029938135.1 Bermanella sp.
TTTTAAAAAACTAAAACCAGTTATTAACATATATATTTTTTAAAACCGCTAAATCTGGAGTTCATGCATTCCCAAATACAAAAAAGCCAACCCATATACATGGGCTGGCTTTTTTTTGTTTTCATTAATTACGCGGGCTTAATACAAAGCTACTGCCCACACAAATTAATACAGCTAATCACATTACATAGAATACAACGCGCTGAACTGCTCATAACGTTTTCTGTTCACACCCATGTCGGAATAACCGGCACGAGACTGAGAACGAAAATGCAGCATTTTTGATTCTTCATCTAAATACAATTCCACATCATCGTGATAACGCATTTTGGCCGAGGTAAATACCGTATAGATGTAGTTATTGTCATTAACCTTCACTTCGTTATTGGCCATTTCGGTTAGGGCTTTTGTCACCGCCGCCAAGGTCTGTTCGGTATTGGCTTTAAATGGCAGCGCCGCTACTTTTTTATCTTCAAACTCGGTTTGAGTCGATACCGCATTAGGTTTAGTGGGCATAGGCGCAAGCTTGCCGTCTTTATGGCCAAGGTAGGTTGGGGTTTTCATATTTTGCATCACTAACGATGCCACTATCACTACTGCCAAAATGGCAAAAATCAAAGCCGCTATTTTCATAGGTCACCTATTAATTGAATGAAAACTAATCGCCACAATGAAGATTGCACAACTAGATTGCCCACAACTTAATATATAAGACCCATCCCGTCAATTAAAATGAGTGATTTTTAAGCAATGCCTGCCTCTCCCTTACTAAACACGCTGATACATCAGCCATATTTAACCTTATGGTTGAATAATAGGCGAAACAGATTGCCAGCAGTAAAAACAGACCCACTAGATCAGGTATTCATGGCACTGGCCGACAGTACCCGCCGTCAAATTGTGAAACGACTGGCACAAGGTGAGCTACCCGTAAGTGACATTGCCAAAGATTTTGACATGTCGCTGGCGGCCGTGTCCAAGCACATAAAGGTACTAGAGAACGCCAAGATGGTGTCGCGTCGAGTAGAAGGTCGCCAACATTTTTTGAGTCTAGTGCCCGAGCAACTGGGGGATGCCCTAGACTGGATTAGTA
>JAPYOO010000093.1:1193-13459 GCA_029938135.1 Bermanella sp.
TAGATGCCTTAGCCACACTTGTAGAACGTAATATTGAACCCAAAGAGGATTAAGTCATGTTCCAACTTAAAATCGATCAAGAATTTAACGCGCCGGTGGCCACCTTGTTTAATGCCTGGTCAAAACCCGAGGTTTTGGCTAAATGGTTTGCACCCGGCGACATGAGTGTGCCCGAGGCTGAACTGGAATTTAAAAAAGGCGGCCAATATCGCATTGTTATGGAAAACAAAGAGCGCGAGCAGTTTATTGTGGGCGGCACCTATTTAGAAATAGACAGCCCTAACAAACTGGTATTTAGCTGGCAGTGGTCCACTAGCCCGCACATCACCCAAGTGACGGTATTATTCAGTGAGTTGGCCGATAACAAATCCAAGCTAGAATTAATTCATAGCGAGTTTGAAACTCAGGAATTTTGTGATAAACATCATCAAGGTTGGATGGGCTGCTTGGCTAATTTACCAAGGGTACTTTAAGGGCCGCTCTTTTAGTAAAAACTAAAGACGCCACATAAAAGGAAAGCAATATGAATGAACTAACCGAAAATGTTAACTGGCTGGCCGTTATAGTGGGCGCTGTGGTGGCCTATTTATTAGGCTGGTTGTGGTACTCACCTAAATTGTTTGGCGCTAAGTGGGCACAAGGGGTGGGCATAGATATGAGCGGCGATGCGCAAATGCCTGCTATGGCCATGACTGTGCAGGCTGTGGGGACCTTTTTACTGGCCTGGATAGTGGGCATTACCGCTGGCAACAATGCCCTGCTCACCATAATTTTGGTGGCCATAACACTTATGACCTTAATGGCCGCCTCTGGTTTATATTGTAAAAAATCCAAAGCGTCTATTTTAATTGAAGTGGGCTATGTATTTACTATGGTAATGGTGATGATTATTTGCCAAGGTATTTTTTAATCTTAACTTTAAAACGCTGATTTTTTCCTTTAAAGTTAATCTACGTTCGGCTGGATCATTAAAACACTCGCCGAACTTTCTTTTTATGACACATTCGCTACTATCACCTGCCCAACCTTTAACTTGTTAGGATTACTATGATTACGTATTTATATTGGGCACTGGTGGCCGCGTTGTGTGGGCTGTCTATTTTTGTACTGGCCATAAAACTGAAACAATTTAAAGCGGCTATCGTCGCGTGTTTAGGCATACTATTGGTGAGCAGCTTGGCCTATTTTTTTCACTTCCAACAAGTTTTTGTTAAGCATTGGGGGGGGGTTATGAGCCTGTCGGTTCCTCAAGGCCAATTGCACATGGGCGCCACTTGGAAAGATGATCACCTGTGGATAGAAAATTATGATCCTAAAACCAATATTTGTTATTTCACTGAATATTCAAAAGGTGCACTACTGGAAGGTAAAGTATTAATTAAAAACTGCAACCCGCTACTGCCTAAACAAGGTTAACCCCCCCTTATTTGCTTGCCCGTTAACTCTTTGTTAACGGCTGCCAGTGGCCTAACTTACTATTGTCACTTAATGTTTGCACATGCTTTAAAAGCGGTGGGAAAAATGTTTTAAAGTCATTTTTTAACATGGCAAAATTTTGTTCTATAAGCGGTAAATAGTCCAACGTAGATTCACGCTTTAATACATTGGCCGACAACCGCTTATCTACCCTTTTAAACGTCTCTGCTAAATCGTCCAAGTTGTGATACTGCCTTAGGTGGTCCACCTGAATTAATTTTTCCACAAAAGCCCTAGCTTGTGGTGGATAAGACGTAAGAGCCATGGGCGCTTTATGATAAAAGTCATCTAAAAAAGAGTTTAAGTCCCTATCGCAATATTCCCTCCAACATTGGGTTAAAAATACATCATACGTAAGATCAATCACCACCCCTTTTAAATGCCCTTTTTTAGTGAGCCTAGACTTACTCTTCAAAAAACGGGCATGGGCATCGGTAAAGGCATCGATGCTTTTATGTATTTTTAATCCCCGTGTAAAGGCATCACTGGCCCCCTCAAAGGCGCGCCCTTTGCACGGGTCACACAATAAGTTGCCTAACTGATGATCAATATTTTGTTCTGATAAAAACAGGTGTGCCAACCAATTCATGTTAGTACCACGCGACTCAAAACACATATGCAATTCCCAAGCTATTGGGGGGTATAGACAGTTATGACTAGTATTTATCATAGTCCCACACTGACAGTCTTATTACCCACTAATATTAGGAATATTTATGAGCAGCCCAAAAGTTATTCGTTTTAGCCCACAAGGTCCAGCGCAAGGATTAGAGCAACGCGGGGTCCCGTCTGTCGCCATCGAAGGCACAACACCTAATACAGCAGGTGCTCGTTTTTGGACCGGACCGCAAGGTAAAACCCGCGCCGGCATTTGGACCAGTACCCCAGGTAAAATTGGAGGGGCGGCTCAAGGCAGCAATGAATTTTGTGTGGTGGTAGAAGGTAAAATAGGCCTGATTGATCGAGATACCCAACAAGAAGAAGTATTCGAAAAAGGCGAGTGTTTCTTAGTGCCCAAAGGGGCCAATGTAATTTGGAATGTTTATGAAAACTCCATCAAATACATGTTTGCCAGCGATGCTGATTAAAGGCCCTATTTAAAGCGCACACTTTTTAAGTAAAGATGCGCTGTGCCCACACCGTTAAGCCTGCGGCAACACTGCCAAAGTGATCTCCATCTAGTACTTCTATGTTGCCCAGTTTTTGCTCTATGGCCTGGCGAATCACCGGTGATTGGGCTGAGCCGCCGGTAACATAAATTAAATCAGGCTTAACACCCGCTTGTTTAATGGCTTCGCTCATAAGGCTGGTCATTTTGTGCACCGGCCTTTGTATGGCATGCGCAAACTGCTCACGACTAATCAAACACTCAAGCTGTGCCTCAATGTAGCCCAAGTCTACCGATGTGCTTAATTGATCAGATAGGGCTATCTTGGTTTGCTCGGCGCTGCGCACTAAGTGATGATTTTGTTTTTCTTTTCTTAAGGCAATAAAGCGTTGAATTAAATCGGGTTCAATGCAATCGCGTAATAATTGCTCTAAATGAAAACCGGTACTTTTATCAATGAAGTTGGCCTGTGCGCCCACATCGTTGGTGCTTACCGCATCCCAAAAGGCTTTGGTAGGCACATTAATGCCACTTTTCAATTTAGAACTCATACCAAATAAAGGCATAAGGTGTTTACCCGCCAGCTGAATATCAAGGTCATTGCCCCCTACCCGCTCACCACTATGACCAATAAAATCCTGTACTCGCTCATCATTGCCTTTATGGTTGGGTCCCATTCTTACCATCGCGCAATCCGTGGTACCACCACCCACATCCACTACCAATACGGTTTTATTGGTGGTTAATGTTTGCTCAAAATTTAAGCCTGCCGCAATGGGTTCGTATAAAAACTCTACCGACTTAAAACCTGCCCGTTTAGCCGCGATGGTTAAAATATCAGTGGCTTGTTTGTTACTTTGCGCGCTTTCTAAACCTTGAAAATTCACCGGGCGACCAATAACCGTATGGTTAATTACATCCCCTGCAGCCGCTTCGGCACGTGCCTTTACTGCCTGCATCATGGCCGTGACAATATCTTCAAAAAAATGAACGGCTGCCGGTCTTAAACCACTGGCGCCTAAAAAGGATTTGGGAGATTTAACAAAGTAGCCCTCTCCTGGCCACGCCATATACTGCTCAAAACCCTCGTGACCTACAAATAGCGATTGCTCTTGGCTATCAAAGCCTTCTTCACGACGTACCCTTTGAGCACGATTTAGTTGGCCTGAACGCTCCCGCAAAAATTCCTGTTTTACCGCAGCATCCGTAATGTTCAAGCCCACTTGCTCACAGACCAAATCACGATCTAAAGCGTACAAGGCCGAAGGCATGAAAACCTTGCCCTGCTCTAGAGGCAATAACTTAACGCTAGAATCTGCTTGTATCACGCCCATGGCACAATTGGATGTACCGTAATCAAAACCTGTGATCATAAATGTGCCGCTCAAATCTTGGAAGCATGGTTTAAAGGCGCGCAAATTATCATATTGCTGATGGGCTTGCTAGCTTTACGCCAGTGATTCAATGGTTTGTGATGAGTCATTAAAACCTAAATTTTAAACGGTAGATAACTTCTCGCCCTCGCGCGGGTAGGCCTTCATCTAAAATGCTTGATACGGTGGGAGTAAAATACTGCCTATCTTGCACATTATTGACTAATAATTGGCTGTGTAATTCTTCATTGTGCTGGTAATTAATGGCGGTATTATGATGCCAGTAACTGGGCAGCCTTAAGCGGTCGTTATTATCATTCATTAACATCTCACTGTCCGACAAGTACATGCTAGTGAGATTCACCTGCCAACGCTGATACCGTCCACTGAAGGTAATGGAGCCTGTGGTGTCAGACACCCTAAACGAACTGCCCAGCATATTTAGCATTCGGGAGTAAGAAGCGCGAACACTCATACTTGAGTTAAATTGGTGGCGGTATTCAAATTCCAAACCATCATTGCTTTCACTGCTTTGATTTTTAAATACTCTAGTACCCTGCACTGAGGTTTGTTCGATGGCGTTATCTATTTGGTTGAAAAAATAGGCCATATTAAAATAAAAATTTGCATACTGAGAGAACCACACAAACTCACTAGACGTAATGGTTTCTGAGCTTAAGTCTGGATTTCCAATAAGCGTATTATTATTGATTGCATTAAGTTCAATGGCATCCGGAGCACGAAACGCTTGGCTAAATAACGCTTTAAGATAATGGTGTTCAGTCAGCTCATAAATCAAAGCCAGTCTGGGTAAAACCTCCCCCTCCTCAATATTTTTAGAGTAGTCAAAACGCATGGAATAAATGGTATTTAAACGAGGGCTCACTTGCTGTTGCAGTTCGGCAAACCATGCCAGAGAATGGTTGTCTTCCTCATGTAACAAAGGAGTCGCAACAGGATCATTATCATAGTAATCCACCGGGAATTCTTGCAGTGATAATTGCTGAAGGTTAAAATTTGAATGCATCAATGACGACACCGGCTCAGTATATTGATATTCCCCGCCTACACTTAAATGCCCGTCTATAAATAACCAGTCGGCGACTATTTTCACACCATATTGTTGGGATTCAATTGTGCTATTGGTCTCAATAGGAGCAGCACTGTTAGGGTTACTAAGACCTACCAGTGCGCCTGGGGCAGAAAGACGCGCAGCAAATGTTAGCCTTCTAATGTTTGCATACACAGACGAGGTTAGATCAAAATTAGCATTAACTTGTGAAGTATGGCGCAATGATGCAACTGTATACTGCTTGTCTAAACCATTAATATCGTTATCAACTCGCTCAATAGAGTAATAACCTCGATTACTCAGTCTATTGTGATGTAAAGAAAAAAGGGTTTTATCGTTACGTTTTACTAAGTAAAAATACGATTCTGAATAGGGATCTTTAGCATCAATACGATGGCCACTATCAATGTCCTTTAACGAATAATCCTCGCCTAGATCCCCTCTAAATATGGCCGAAAACTGCACATCTTCATGTGAATAATTCACGACACTGGATGCATAATTATGGTTGCCAAACCCCAACTGGGCAAAATTTTCATCGCTGTAGGTTTCTATATTAATAATGCCCAATAATGCACCACTACCAAATACAACTGATCCGGGGCCACGAATAAACTCAATCTTGGAAACGTTGTCCAACGGCACATTAGAGATACTGCCCATGGATGAACCAATATACCCAGTGGTAATGACTTGACCGTTAATAATTATTTTAACACTGCGGGTACTGCTGCCTATTTGACGACCACGGGCAGACACACTGTGAAGTCCATTTTCACTTTGCCGCTTACTTTGAAAACCCGGTACTAAATTGCTTAACTCATGTAAATGTCGTAAACCCAACTGCTGAATTTCTTTGGCGCTAAACACAGTGACGGAGGCAGGGGTATACGCTGGGGTTTCGATGGAAAAGCTGGCACCCGACACTTCAACTGCCAGCAGCTCCTCTAAAGATAAACTAAAGTAATACTGATCAATTGCATCAGCGGCCCAAGCAGAGCCCCATGTTAGACCAAGCAATAATAATGTTAATTTTAAATGCACAAATACCCCTCCACTTCATTAGTGTAGAAGAGTGTATTTAGCAGGACTATGTAATGCCCTGCTATTTATCCTTAGTAGTACTATTTCAATATAAACCCAAGACAGGTTATAACTTTTTAAGATATCAAAGGTCGTGCCGCCTGTGTGTCAGGACAGGTAAACAAGCAGAATTAAACTCGGTGGTTTACCCGCTCTTGTCTATTCTTTAGGTATCAAAGATTTTTAGCGCTGGGCAGGCAGGATTAAAAATGAAAGAAAGTGAATATCTTGAAGCTCGCACCGACCTGGTTAAGAAATTAAAAGACTTTCCATTTTTTAAAAATATCAACCCCGAACACTTACTGGACATGCTTAAGCTCAGTAAATTACGCAGTTATGACGAAGGGGAAGTGATTACCCCCGAGGGCGTGTACGACAGTTGGATATACGTAGTGGTGTACGGTGAAGTGAAGGTTTGCAAAGGCGGGGTTGAACTGGCGCGCTTCAATGAAAGTGGTGATACGTTTGGTGAACTGGCCATCATAGATGGCGAGGCCCGCTCGGCCACCGTAAGCGCCACCATTAAAACCAAGTGCTTGGCCATAGATGCGTCATTTTTAGACCGCTTACCCCTAGAAGAGCAAAGCGCTTTTTATTCGATTTTTTACCGCATGCTGGCCGAAATATTATCCAAACGCCTGCGTGAAACGGGCCAAGAGCTGGCCCAATGCAAAGCCGAGCTAGAGCTTTTAAAAGGTAAACCCGATAAATAGCCACCAGCCTAACTTAAACGCTTAGTCGATCAATCGCAGCTATAGAGTTTTTGCATATCAGCGTAAACTTGTGTCATTAAATTCTCTAGCGATTGCATATCAATGTCGCTTAACTTATTGATTAGCAAGCAGTTACTGGTGAGCTTGTGTTTACCCAGTTTTTTCAACAATTCGTCATACTCTTCAAAACCTGGCATTACAAACACCGTAATACGGCCGTTACCTGGATGAAAAGAAATAACTGGCCAGTTGATTTTTTTACCGGTTTTATAGATGTAATGGTATGCGCCAAATCCGATTAGTTCATCCCCCCACATTACCGCTTCTTTTCCACTCACACGGGTCATAAGCTGTTGAATGAGTTGGGCGTCTAACTGGCGACGAGTATAGTCGATGCCACTGATGAACTTGGCAACGCTATTGTCGTTGGGCTGAGCATTTAAATCTATCATAGGGCTGACTGCTGGCAGGTATAAAAGCGCATTATACCCCTAAAAACGCCACACAGGGCGATAAACCTCAAGCCAAGCTGGCCGTTAGTCAGCATTAACCACCTTAAATGCCCGTGACTCTCTTTCAATTAGGCCGATCTTTGGCTGGCTTACGCTGCCTGCAAATGGCTGAGCATCTTGTAAAATAAATTCAGAGCCTTTCTCGGCAATCATCACCGTAGGCGCATTGGTATTGCCCGACGTAATAGTGGGCATAATAGAGGCGTCGACCACCCGCAGCCCCTTCACTCCCATTACATTTAAGCGATCGTCCACCACCGCCATGTCATCATTGCCCATTTTACAGGTGCCCACGGGGTGAAATATGGTGGTGCCTAGATCACGGGCGGCGCTTAATAGCGCTTCATCGGTTTGCGCCTGCTCTCCTGGTAACCACTCTTGCGGTGTAAAAGGTAACAGCGCGGAGCTTTTCATGATTTTTCGGGTGTATTTCAAGCCCGCTACCGCGACGTCGCAGTCGTGCTGCGTGGATAAATAGTTGGTGGTAATATTAGGCGCGGCAAAAGGGTCATTATTAGCAATCCGTACATGGCCCCGACTCGTGGGCCGTAAATTACACACGGCCGGCGTAATGGCATTAAATTTATGTAACGGGGATCCAAATTTATCTAACGATAAGGGCTGCACATGCCACTCCATATTGGCGCTTGTTTGTTTGTCATCACTTTTAGCGAAGGCACCCAATTGCGAAGGCGGCATCGTGAGCGGGCCTGTTTTATAAAATAAATATTCTAGCCCCATGGATATTTTACCAAACAGGGAATGAAAACGCTGGTTAAGCGTTACGGTATTATTCACCTTATAAATACTGCGAATTTGCAAATGATCCTGCAGGTTTTCACCCACGCCCGGAATGTCTTTTAATACATCTATGTTGTGCTCTTTTAACAACTCTTTTGGGCCTAACCCTGACAGTTGCAACAATTGAGGCGACGCGATGGCCCCTGCACTTAATATTACTTCTCGGTGTGAAAAGTACGCACCTATTTTTCCATTTTTAAGTTTTACACGTACACCCGCTGTAGTAAGCACACCATTATTGTCAGAGATGATAATTTTTTTAACGTGTACATTGCTCACCACTGTTAAGTTACTGCGTTTCATGGCGGGTTTTAAAAACCCTTTTACGCCACTCCAACGTTTGCCCTTTTTTTGCGTCATTTGAAAATAAGCATTGCCCGCATTATTCCCTTGGTTAAATTCTTCAATTTTGTTTATGCCACTTTGCTGCGCGCCTTCTCGCCACGCATCCAGTATTTCCCAATTTACTCGGCGCTCTTCCACCCGTAGCTCACCGCCTGCACCATGAAATTCATTTTCACCGTGCTGGTAGTCTTCTGATTTTTTAAAAACAGGTAATACATCCTGCCAACCCCAACCCTTATTTCCCAAACTGGCCCAATGGTCATAATCACTGGCCTGCCCACGCATGTAAATCATGGCATTAATGGATGAACAGCCGCCTAACACTTTGCCACGGGCATAATTGATCGTGCGCCCATTTAAACCGGGATCGGCCTGCGTAGTTAAACACCAGTCAGTTTTAGGGTTACCAATGGTATACAAATACCCCACAGGCACATCAATCCAAGGGTTGCTGTCTTTGCCGCCGGCCTCTAACAATAAAACTCTATGTTCACCGCTTGCAGACAAGCGATTTGCGAGCACACACCCTGCGGTACCCGCACCAATAATGATGTAGTCAAAACTACCCAAACGTTTTGTGGAGTTAGTCATTGCTGACCCTTTTATGGTCGTGCCAGCTGTGTTTTGAATCCACAGTCATTGGCTATTATTTTTATTAGTTACATAAGTACCAGAAAATCCATACGCCGTCAGTCCTCAAATTGGCCATTTTGAACTTGTAAACGGTTAAATCGCTGTTAACACCTGCAAGACAAGGGCTACAGGACAATTAAGAGGGTTGGCCAAATGATGCCAATCTTGTTATTTTTTGTAGAGTGATGGCTGCGTCAGCGGCTTAAACGTTGAAGATGTGAAAAACTTACTAAACAGTCAAAAAATTGAGCTTCCACAGGACAACTTTTTAGGCTTTTAATGGTCTTAATATTTACCCTTTATATTCTAGCAACCAGAGATAAACCATGTCCTTCATTAAATTATCTGTTGCATCTGCACTTATATTTCTAAGCCTTCAAAATGTATGGGGGCAAGGGGCATTTGAGGGCAACCATCAAGCATGGAATCAACTACTCAAAGACAATGTTGTTTTGTCGGTTGATGGATTTTCCAGCCAAGTAAATTATGCCGGTTTAGCCAAACAACAAACGGCCTTAAACCAATACCTAATCAGTTTATCCAGCGTACACCAAGCCACCTTTGATGCATGGTCAAAAGACGAACAATTGGCGTTCTTAATTAATGCCTACAACGCTTGGACCGTGGCGTTAATCCTTACCTCCTATCCTGATTTAGAATCGGTCAAAGATTTAGGCAGCTTTTTTAACCCTCCTTGGGGCAAAGCATTTTTCACCTTATTTGATAAAAAGCATTCTTTAAATGATATCGAACACGAGCTTATTCGTGGCTCGGGCCGCTATAACGACCCGCGCATTCACTTTGCGGTAAATTGCGCCAGCATTGGCTGCCCCGCGCTGCGTAATGAAGCCTATACGAGTGAGGTATTAAATGATCAGTTAAACCAGCAAACCCTAGCCTTTTTATCTGATAAGCGCCGCAATCGTTTAAACAAAGACACCTTAGAAGTGTCATCCATATTCAAGTGGTATAAAGAGGACTTTGAACAAGGTTGGATGGGCTTTGGCTCACTTGAAGACGTGTTTATTAAATATGCAGATGCCTTGCAGTTATCCCACAAAGATATTCAAAAGCTAAAAACACAAGACCTTGATATTGACTACCTAGATTACGATTGGTCGCTCAATGATGTACGTTAACGCTTAATACGAACATCTAAGTGGCATTTATTTATCGCTTACATGGAACACTGCAACCCTTAACACCCGCTATGCCATTCGCAGGCTTTCGATTATCATGGGGCATCTTAAATTTAAGGCCCCATCAATGGAAAAGTTTGTCACCATCCAGCAGCGCGCCGCCAAACGCAAAGGCGGCCAGCTGCATTTAAATACCTTACTCAGTAAACCTAAGTCAAAAAAGAAGCTGAGCCAGGTATCCAATGATGAGTGGTTAGAAGAGTTCACCCGTAAGATATTTCAAAGTGGTTTTTACTGGTCGGTCATTAATAAAAAATGGCCAGGGTTTCGTGAGGTCTTTTGGAATTTTGATGTTAACAAACTCTTAATGATGCCCCCTGAAATGCTGGAAGAAAAAGCCAGTGACGAGCGTATTGTTCGTAATTACACCAAAGTAAAAACCGTTATGGTGAACGCTTCCATGATTAACTTTTCTAAAAAAGACAACGACCTTAACTTCAATGATTTTATTGCCCAATGGCCGGTGGATGACATTGTGGGTTTATGGGCTTGGCTGAAAAAGCATGGTGCACGCTTAGGCGGAAATACAGGGCCTTATTCGTTACGGGCCATGGGTAAAGACACGTTTTTATTGTCTCGCGATGTGGAGTCTTACCTTAGAGCGCATAAAATCATTGATGGAGGTTTACAATCTAAAAGGTCTTTGGCGGCAATTCAGGCTTTTTTTAATGAGATGCGTGCGCAAAGTGGCTTAAGTTTACAAGAGATCAGTCAAACCATTTCTTATAGTGTGGGCGATAACCGAGTTATCTAACCCAAAGCATGTAAAGGGGGTTAGCACGCACGTTACCCCCCTTTTACATGCTCGAAGCTTGCTTATTTAGCTGGGCGGATAATTTTACAAGTACAGGTGGCGTGGGCGTACAATTTACCCGCGGCATCCACCAACCTGCCCTCCGACACACCCAATGACTTTGATATATTAATCACTTTGCCCTCAGCAATGAGTTCAACCCCTTTAGGCACGGGCCGCATCATTTTTACATTTAAATCTATGGTGCCGTAGCTTTCACCTGGCGCCAGCACTGAGTGTACGGCGCAACCTGTAACCGAATCCATCAATGTACACGCAAAGCCTCCATGTACACCACCCATGGGGTTGAGGTGGGAATCATTGGCCACTGCCTTGAATATGGCCACGCCCTCTTTCACATCAATGGACGTGGTACCCATAGTCACAGCCATGGCAGGGGGTGGAATCTTGCCTTCCATAATTAAATTTAGCTGCTCTAAACCCGATAATTGGTTTACTTCCATAACGCTCACCTTTAGATATTAAGTTCCTTTTAGGAACTTAAATAATATAAGTTCCTAAAAGGAACTTGTCAATCTATACTGACGTCAGCGGCTAATTAGGAGGCAGCATGAAACACAGCGAACACAACGATAAACTCTGCCCCTTAGCGCAAACCTTAGGCATTGTAGGAGATAACTGGACGTTATTAATCTTACGTAATGCCTTTTTGGGAGCCAGGCGTTTTGATGATTTTCAGCAGCAGCTGGGACTGACCCGCCATGTGCTCACCGATCGCCTTAAAAAACTGGTGGAACACGACATATTTAAGAAAGTGCCCTATGGCGCGAGTAACAGTCGCTTTGAATACCGCCTCACCCAAAAAGGGGCCGCTTTATCTCCGGTACTGATGGCGCTGGGTAGCTGGGGCAACCAGTGGTTATTTGAAAAAGAGCAACAGCCCATGCGTTATACCCATAAGACGTGTGGCGCTGAATTACAAATGACGGCCTACTGCACTTGCTGTGATATTAACGTCTCATCAAGTGACATTAAGATGGTCACTGGGCCCGAGATTGAAACGCTCAAAAAAAGCTTAAGCCCACAGCAGCTTACCCAAGCATTAGGTTTTATGCCCCAATCGCCATAAGTGAAATTAAAAGCACCAGTGGTGCTTTTAATTCCCAGCACATTGTTAATGTGTGTTCGTGACACCAT
>JAPYOO010000420.1 GCA_029938135.1 Bermanella sp.
CAAGGAAGGGCGATTATTCTTCATGAAATCGGAAGCTAATATTTTAAGAAGGGAAGCAAGTATGAGTACCCGCAGGTCAACATTTGTATGAGTCAATCAATTGCCTTAATACCACGCCCGTTAGCCATTTCCATTCTAGTATTGTCGGCCACTCTATTTGCCGGTAATCATATTGCTGCCCGTTTTGCTTTTGACAGTGGTGCAGGATTATTACTGGCGGTTTTGTCTCGCGGAAGCATGGCGTTATGTTTAATGTTGGTCATCGCCTTCATTAGTAAAGCTTCCTTTAAAATCCCTAAAAAATTGATTAAATGGCAGCTTTTAGTGGGTGTATTAATCGCCGCGCAAAGCCTCTGTTTGTATTCTGCGATTAATAAAATACCGGTGGCTGTGGCTTTGTTATTGGTGAATACCTGGCCCATGATGTTTATTTTAGCCAGCTGGCTAATGAGAAAACGCACACCTAATTTGAAAACATTTCTAATGTTACTCGTTATTTTAATGGGCTTAGTTTTGGTGTTGGATATTGATGCCAGTGGTACTACAGGGGCAATGGGCGAGGATACTGTATTAGGGATTATTCTAGCCAGTCTAGCGGCGTTATTTTTAACCATTACCATGTGGCTAACCCAGTATCATTTATCCAGTGTGGCAGGCTCGGTTCGCAGCAGTTACACCATGGCAGTGGTCGTTATCGTAACGTGTGTGATGGGGGTGTTTGGCATGCTACCTGGAGGCTTAGATGTCCCACAAACCCAAAGTGGTTGGTTTGGGTTAATCAGCTTAGCCGTCTTGTATAGTATTGCTTTTAGTATGTTGTTTGTATTGGCACCAAGACTGGATATGGCCAGCAACTCGCCTATTTTGAATTGTGAGCCGGTAGCTTCTTTACTATTGGCCTATATCTTTTTGGGGCAATATTTAAATGTCACACAATTGCTGGGTGGCGCGATCGTAGTTCTGGGGATTGTTGCGATTGGCTTTCATAAAGAGAAGGGCACTAGCAATCCCTAGGCATTTTATATGCCTACTATGACGATTGTTTACGTTAGGGTGTGGGCGGTGGAGTTTGATACATCTTGTTACTTTTTCTAGTGAGCCTTTTGCCATAATGGAATTAAGTCATTTTAAACTCATCACACTATGTAAAGGATTTACATGAAACTAAAAATGGTATTTGTATCTTTCGCGCTGCTATTAGGAGGATGCGCGTCTAATCACTTAGGCTCTTATGCTCAGTTTAATCCTGTCACTGGGTCAGTTTCTCCCCTACAGATAAGTGCCCGTTTTGATGGGCGTGCTTGTAGTGATTATTTTGCTTATATAGATATATCTATTCATAACCCAAGCAACCGCTGGCAGAAGGTATCAGATGTTAAATTTAAACAGTCGAGTTGGGGTGGCGAAAATATTAGTGTCGTGCAGGGGGAAAGATTAGCAGGCTGGGCAGAATCTGAGGGGCGTCGTAGATCCAATAATGAATACAATTCTTCATTAGCGAGCTTGGCGGTATCGGTTGTTGGTATCGGGCTTATGGCGTCCAATAATAAAGGTACTCGTAATGCTGGCGCTGCCTTGGCGTTAGGGTCGGGTGTAAACTCTGAGGCTAAAAAAATCTCTAATAATATTAATACTTTAGAGACGGCTCGCGCAACAGCCAATAACTATCTTCTTGATAACGACATTGAAATTGCGCCGGGTATGAGTCGTAAATTCTGGCTGGTGCTTAATGCAACTGACAACGCGCCTTTAATGGCCTCGTTCGGGGCAAGCTTTAATGATAGTGATGACGTGCAGCAGGTATTTACCGCCCCTCTGGCCAATTGGCAGGCGTGCAGCTGGCAGGGCAAGCGTAAAGAATACTTAAAGACAATTTCGAAAGTGCGCATTGGAAAGGGAGTGGTGTCGGGGTCCCCGGCAAGTTCGCGAAGGGTGCGATCGGCCTTCGATCAAAGCCATTTGCTAGACGTAGAGTTAAAGCTAAGAAAGCAGGCATTAGCTCAGAAAGATAAAGGCATCTAATTTAGCTATAAAAAAGGCCCTCATGGGGCCTTTTAGGTGTTTAGCGTAACAAATTCGATTTCTTTGGATTAGGCTCTTTAGCCGCTCTAAATAGTAAGGCTACATTGCCAATGGCTTGAACAAGCGTAGCGCGACAGCTTTTAATTGTCAGCTCGATTAATTCTTGTTTAAGCTCTCTGTCACCCACTGAATATTTAACTTTAATCAGTTCGTGATCTTCCAGAGCGCGGTTAATCTCCATTAATACGTTCTCGTTAAGGCCGTTACCAGCAACGATCACAAC
>JAPYOO010000094.1:0-11799 GCA_029938135.1 Bermanella sp.
CTAACGTCGAGCATTGCTATTTTAGGCGTGTTATCCAGCACGGCTTTATCAAAATATTCAGAACTAGGTCGTGACACGCATATTGCCGTCTTAAATGGCGTTAAAGCCGCTTTAAGTACCGCCACTACGCTTACACACCTACAAGCGGCTATGCAGAATAAAATAAGTCATCGGCCACAGCAGATAACATTTGGTGAGAGTCAGGTTTTGGTGCAAAACGGGTTTCCGGCCGCCGATTGGACGGATGCAATTTATCCCATTATGGATATACATGCCGCCAAGACCAATAGTTCAGCCACCGCTTTATGCACCGATTTTGATTTTTGCGCACAAGGTAATGTGGCTTTTAATGACCCGCTATTAGCTGATTTAAATATAACGTCTGGAAAATTGGTGGCCATTTGGATGCAAGGCTACACATTAAGTGACCAATGCTTCGCCTATTTTCACAACCCAAGTAACGGCCGTTTTCCTCGTAGCGCCATCGTCACTACGGGCTGCTAATCGCTTTACGTTAAGCTGCCTATTTAAGCTTGCCTAACTTCACAGCCTCTATGTGATCCACCTTAACACCAATGACCAACACCCCAATGGCGGCCGCTCCGTATCTCACCGGTACCGATATTTGAATTGCATTAACCTTAGTGCTTTCATCAAACTCTAACTCGCCAATATAAATTTTACCCTTGCCTTCGTTAAACGCTTTGGTAAATTTGTCCTCATCACCCTGCCAATAATCTGAAGTGAGTGGGTAGGCCGCCACATTGGCCCCTTGATTATCGGTTAAGAACATTTCGTTGTATTTATCACTATTGTTCTTAATCACACTACTTAAATACTGGCCTATGTCACTGCTGCTCATGGAGGCTTTTAACGCACTGTCGGCACCTGTCGTTAACCACTGTTGATCACGCTTTTTTATCTCAGTTAAACTTAACCCCATGGCATTTTGTTTTTTAACAGCTTTGATAAACCGAACTTGCTTAGCTAGCTGATTCACACCGGTGATTTTACTCAATAAAACACTGGCCATTTTATCCTGTTTGTCAGCATGGCTAACTCCAGTAAGGCTAAAAACATAAAGGGTGAATATAGCCATCATTAACCATTTCATAAGGGTCTCCATTTGGGCTGCGTGATGGTTAATAAGTATAGAGACAGGCCCTATCAGCAAGTAGGCTAATTAGTTATATTGGTTAAAATCTATTAATACTTGTACTTATATCACCCCCCTATTCGTCATCACATTCCCCCTAAAACGCATATTGCCCGCGAATAGACACGGCATTGCCCGACTGGTCGGTATTCACTACGTTACCCTCAATGGTGGGCAGTAATAAGTTGGCCATCAGTTTTATTTTTTTGCCGTAATAGTAATTCACACCCAGCAACACTATTGAGGCTTTACTGCCTAAATCATTATCCTGTAAATCAAGATGAGAATAGCGGCTCACTAACTCCCAACTGCCATTTGAATTGTGACTTTTCACCCCCTTAAACTTTCCCTTTTTATAGGAGTAGTGCTCACCACTTAATAAGTAGCTGACCTGCACATCAAACCCTGAATACTGCCATAAACGACCATCAATTTGCTCAATATACACAAGCGCACCCTGGGCTTGAAGACGCAGCCCTCCAGTTGAAAAGGCCCCTTCCCCCTGCATAAGGGTTAAATCATTGGCATTAAAGCTGGCGCTACGAATCACCTTTTGCGCGCTATTGACTTCGCCACGCTCATTAAACTTCACAAGATCACCGTCCAAATCCTGATGGGAAAGTGTGCCGCCAAAATGCCATATATCAATAGTATTGGGTAACCGGTAAGTCATGCGCCCTGTCATAGAGCGTAGTTTGGGGGCTGTTTCATCCGTCGCTTTTGCCTCTTGGTTAAAAAAACCCAAAGCCCACGTGTAGGCTTTTTTATTTTTATACAACATCAGTCCAACATTACTGCCAAGAGAAAAGGCACCGGTCATTAAAGAGCGTTCAATGGTGGCAATATCTTTGCTGCTAGTAAGCTGTTCCAAATTAAAGGGCTCTTTAAATCGCCCTATACGTACATTCATCTTCTTCATGAGGGAGTAGTTTAAATACACATCGCCAAATTCTAATACGTCCTCTTGCTGGTACTCATTGCTGTACTTTACTTGCAGCACCCCTTTTATTTTTTTATGGGGTTTAATTGCAAAGCTTAATTTAGAGCGCCTTAGTTCAAAGTGGCTTTTGGATGCATTATTGTCTTTATTATAAAACGCGCCGTATTGATCATAATCCAGCATCAGATAGCCGCTCATAGAAAACAGACTAGGCACTTTATTCACCTCGGCCTCCGTCTTGGTCGCTGCACTCTCTAAAGAGGCAAGAGCCAGCACTGAAAATAATACTGCCCCCCACATTTTTTTTGTCACTGCCGGCTTCATTTAAACGCGAACATCCGCGTCGGCAATCTTTTTAGAGGCCTCTTTAATATCCTCGTTTAACGGGTAGAAATGTAACTTCAAGCGAGCGCTGTCTCGTAAAAAGTCTATGGACAATACTTCCACTTGTTTTATATCTAACCCCGTTCTTAACCTTAAGTCATTTATTAAAGCATCACGGCACTGCAAAGGAATGTTTTCAATTTTTTCATAATCCACTTCAAGTTCATCTAACAAGGGCAACACTAAACGTGTTTCCATCACAAAGGTAAGCAAGCAAATAAACAAGGTTAAACCTAGCAATTCAATGTGCTGCATCGTGCCCACCGAACTTAGTAAAGCAATGGCGATCACCAAGAATAAATAGGTCATTTCTTTAATACTAATAGATTCGGTGCGATACCTCAGCATAGAGAACACGGCAAATAAACCAAAGGCAAACCCCATGGACACCTCAGCCGAGTGTAATAACGACGTTACCAAAAACACCCCCATGCCAAACAACATAAAAGACGAGGCATTGGCACGGTGCTGAGAAAACCGGTAATAGCAGAAGCGCACCAGTATCACCACCGCCAGAGTATTTATTAATAAGCGATAGATAAAATCCGATCCTAGCGTTAATTCCATGGTGCGGCTCCCGTTATTTTTGACAGTTGTGAGATAGTGGGTTTAAAACGATTTTGCTTAAGGTGGCGATCATGTGTGAGTACCATGCCCATGCAATATTTACTAAATTTAATGGGTTTTATATTATTGTGACTTAGCCAATGAGAAAAACTAGATTTTTGCAATTTCCCCTCACGTTTAAGCTCCACAATAAAAACATCGTCAAGCATGTTGGATTGCCCTGTATTGGCACATTGAAAACTTAAATCTAAATCAATAGTGAGGCGTTCCGGCCGGTTTTTATTCAATAAGGTAATTCGCCGATAATTCACAAACAGTGACGCTTGTAAACTCGCGGCGGTTTCGCCAATGCAATCTTTTACAAAGCCGTTCACTTTATTTTGGTCGGGCATCTGACAGTCCATGGCCACTCGCTTTTTAATGGTGCGACGTTTGTTATTTTTTAATTTAACTTCCATGAAGCCACGATTAGATTGCACGTAACGACGAAAACGCACTTTGTGACGATTCAGTTTGCCATTATGATGGGCCAGATAAAATTGCTGATGAACAGTATCAAAATAGGTGGTTTCATAGCTAAAAATACGTGTGCCCTGTTGGGTTAGTACTGTGTATTCCTGAGCCAAGGCCGCAAGCAACTCTTCGAAAACAGACAGTGGTAACACGTATTTAGTATCCACTCGATTCATCAAGGCGGCACTGTTTTGTTGCCACAAGTCATGGGGCTGCAAACCGTTTATGGCGGCGTTAACAGCCAGCGACTGCTCTTGTTGTTTACCCGCCATTAGGGCCATATGGGCAGCCTCGTATAACGCAGGATCAAGCCACTGGGCGTGAGCACTATTGGGCATAATTAGGCTCGGTTATAAAACCCATTTGCGCCGTAATGCTGCCCTTAATGGGCGTATTGATGCCATCTCCACTTTGGTTGAGGGTAATGGTGCCGCTACTGCCCGCGCTGATCAGTTGCAGTCCAACCGGAGTGGCATTTGCATCCGTTACCTTAAACAACATGACATTGCTGACGATTCCCTGAAAATCTACGCTACCCACTTTATAACTGGGGGCCTCCACAAATACTTGCAACACATAACTGTCCAAATATAGAGGCGCAGGCCCTGCACCCACCAGCGTTAATGCCACCACACCCGGTTCAGTGGATTGATCCAGAACATGTACTAAGGCATCGGGTTTTACCGCGCCCGGTGCCAGAGCCAAAATATCCATGCTGGCGGTCACCTCTACCCCAAGTTCATTGGTGAAAGTGAATGATCCTCCGTCATAGGGAGACTTGCTTTCAAAGTTGGCAACAAGGTTAGAGGTGGTTTGCGGGTACTCACAATCACTGGCTTCATCCGCCAACAGATAAGTATGTTGTGCTACCTCTCCCTGCACGGCACGGGTTAACAGTGCGCGCTGACTGGCAATGCCGTCATCTACATTTCCTGCGATAAACGTTTCCATGTGCGAATAACTCGCACTGGGCGCGCCACTTAGAGCTTGAATCTCCTGCAGCTTGGCTAATAGGTCGGGCTCGTTCCAGTGATTAAGCAAAAGATCATTAATGGCATCAAAATACAATTGCTGAGTGCTGGCAATCTCAAACAACCTAGAGGCAATGCTCATATTGCGATACAAGGGGCCAGAGTACGGTTTAAACGGGTTAACACTGGTGAAGGCGCCGTCGGTTCCCCAAGGAATAAAATGAAACAAGTCGTCTGTTGGATCATGGTAAATATAAAAATTATTCACGTTACCGGTGGCAGAATCCCAGTGACCAATTAACGCTTCCACCGCCCAAAATTGTATAAACTCGGGCAAGTCAATCACGCTTCCAAGTGCCGCCACAAAGGCCTCATCAGATAAACCGTCATTGGCTAACAAATCAGATAAGACGGTTAAATCGCTACGGTCGTTTAAGGTTTTATTGGTTTTTAATTCGAACTTATCGTTAAGGTGCTCACCAAAATCCGCTACTTGGGCCTCATATAAGTTGCCGCCCTTATCTTCAAAATTACGCTCTAAAAAAGGTTTTTTAATGCTTTCAATTTGGCTGTAAACCCCAAGGTCTTCCCCGTTAACCGTCACCCGCGCAAGATTACATCTTGGCGCCACTAAACCGGCAGCACGAAACATGTCATATGCCATACACTGATGACTGTGGCTGGGATCTTGGCGGTCATTATTAAGGGTCATGCGCTTCATGCCTTTAAAGGTGCGACCCTCCACATGGGTATCAAAATTGAGTTTAATTGAGGGCCGCGCATCGCTGATGGAGCCCAGAAAGCCCTTCTTACGAATGGCCACATTGTCCACTTGATCCCCATCTATGTTCACAGTGGCACTGAAGTCTGTGTACTCAAAGTCAGGATTGGGACAGCCGCTCATAATAGAACTTAGGGTGCGTCCTTCTTCGCGCAGTTGGGAAAAGTCGGCCGCAGGCAGGTTCACCGTCACTTGAATAAGCCGGCTGTTATCGAATATATCCTCGCTGACCTCCCCGACAATGGGGGCCACAAAAAAATCATCACTGTCGGTTGGGGTTGTATCGCCCCCCCCACAACCACTAAGCGCAAGTATGCTTAAGGATATGAATAAACGACTGGTTAGGGGATAGGTCATAGAAGGCTCTCTGATTATTTTTATGCCACCTAATCAGTCTAGCCAGTGGTTCTTTTGGCTAAAGCCACCTAAAGAACCATTAATAAAGGTAAAGTGTGACGCGTATCACACCTTACTCATGCGTAAAGTCGCTTTACCCTTCCTGAAGGGCAGCACTTGTGTGTTGATTAAACAAAATTAAGGCTTCGGTTCGGCTGCCCACTTGTAGTTTTCCATAGATATTTTGTAAGTGTCGTTTCACGGTCGATACCGATAGATGTAAATTCAGGGCGATGTCTTTATTACGTCCACCAAGACTTAATTGATGCAACACTTGAGTCTCTCTTGGGCTTAGCTGAGCCAGTAAACTCATTTTATACTGATTAAGCGGTGTTTCATTCGAAGCCGATTTATTAGTCGCAACCTCAATACTCTGTTCAGTATCATCTTCAATGCCCTCATCATTGCTTGGAGGCTGCGACAACGTCTTAAAGTCAGTATTTTTGAGTTTAGCGCTGTGCTGCAATAATTTTTGGCAGTACTCAGTTTCAACACCTCCAGTCAAAGCCTGCTCAAGCAGTAACGCCATTACAGGCCCTTTTTGTAAAATATGATTTACGAATTCGCCTTTAGCAGCAAGCCGAATGGCTTTGACAAAGTGTACTAAGGCCTGCGCCTCTTCCCCCTTACCAAACAGAATATTGGCCAGTAACAAATGGCAATCTACTTGACGAGTGAGTACCCCATGTTGCTGACTATGCTGTTCTATTTGATTCAACTGCTCTTCTTCGTCACAGCCCATCAACATCTTACCCGCCACTTGTATAAAACATTCATACTGATAACGGAAATTACAATTATGAAATGTTAAGTCCGGATCTGTATTGCTTAACTGCACTAAGGGAAGAACGTTACCACTTTGCATGTCCACCAATGCACTTAACGTTTTAGTGTCCAGTAATATAGAGAAATGTGCATCGGCTAGCGACTGTCCCCCTTGATTAAAGGTAAGGTGCTCATACTCCTTAAGTTGTTGTAAACATTCTTTGGCCTCATCCCATAATCTGCTCACGGTTAACAATTGAATATGGCAATGATAACGACTAAAAATTATTTCCCGTGGTTCCGTAAATGGCTGAATACTGTCTACTGAAAGGTAATAATACTGCCATGCTAGTTCTAGCTGATTCAGCTCTATATACAGCACTACCATCGTGCCGTAAAAGGTTGAAATATTAGGGGTATTTAACAAGTTGTTTTGCGTCAGCCAAGATAAATTTTCTTCAGCCAAAGCCACCGCTTCCTGTATTTTTCCGCTGTGATACAAGCCTTGTAACAACCAACCTAAGGTTGCTGTGACACAAAACCCATCATCCATCTGTTTAGCAAGGGCAAGGGCTTTTTTGCCATGTTGAATACTACTGGCCACTTCATCGTTAATAAAACAATCCACCAGTGTGCCGTAATGGGCCCAACATAATAGGTTGTCATCATTCAAGCGGCTTTCTACCATTACTTCGTTATCTAAAGCCTGGGCACGCGCTGAATCGCCATTAAAGCGCGCCATCTGACTTTGCAATACTTTTACGCCGGTGGCCAATAACGTTATATCTTGAACCCCTTCTAGCCCCATATCTGTGAGCTGTTTTTGTTGTTGATGGGGCTCAGTGTTTTTGTAAAATCGCTCAAGACATGCCTCAACCTTTTCAAGAGAAAGTTGAGTTTCTTCATACTGGTATTGATTAAAACACATGACCGCTCGCAGCATGTTAAGGTGCGGCAGCGCGTTCATTACATGTATGGGGATTTGTTTTAAGATACTCGCCGCGTAATCTAAGCGCCCCATTTGAATCACACTGGGGTAAAGCTTGCGCATAATACTTGCCACTAAAGGCCAGTCTTGTATGGCAAAGGCTAAATTTAATGCATCGTCAAAACATTCATGTGCATTCAACCAGCCAATAGCCCGCTGCTGACATTTAAGCATATGATCTTTGGCCGTTTTTTGGCCGTAATCAAATAGCCAATCACGAAACAACGCATGTAAGCGATAGCCGTTGTATTCATTATTTAATCTGACAACAAACAATCCAGCGTCTAATAACGTTTTTATCAACGTCTCACTGTTACTCACTTCATTGATAGCATCACTTAACGGGGCATTAAAATTGTCTACCACCGACAAACCCAATAACACTTGGCGTAACGGCTCGTCCAACTGCAAAAAAACCTCTTCAAATAAGAAGTCAGCCAGCAGTGAATCCTGTTGCAGCACCGAATTTTCACGCATGTTTAATAAGGCAATATCAGGACGTTCATTAAAATTGGCCAAACTTGCCCCAGACTTAATGGCAATACCCGCCAGCTGTATGGCCGCTGCCCAGCCCTCTGTTTTTTCATAAATGCTTTGTAATTCGTCACTGTCTAAATGTAAGGATAGTTTTGACTGTAAAAAATCGGCCATTTGATCGGCGCTAAAGGCAAGGTTGCGACTATAAATTACATGCGCTTTCATTTTAGAAGCGCGACTGGGAATATTTAATTCAGGCAGGTTGCGCGAAGTAATAAGCACATGCACCCAGCTAGGCAGGTAATCTAAAAAGCGCTGTAATGGTTCTAATATTTGTTTATGGTTAATGTGATGAAAGTCATCCAACACCATAATTATTTTTTGAGGCCGATCCCATTTGCGAGTTATTTTTTCCAACGCTTCAATTAAGGCATCGCTGATTAAACTGTAATCCTCAATGAAACTATTTTCTAAAAACAATTCAGCCTTGTTAGTAATTCCTGCATCCACTCGCTTTAAGGCAGCACACACATACGTCCAAAAGGAACTGGGTTGATTGTTTTTTTGATCAATAGAAAACCAGCAATACGGCAAATGATTATGCGCCAACCAGTCACACACTAAACTGGTTTTGCCATAACCTGCTGGGGCAGTAATAACACTTAGGCCTAAGTCCACATGCTCATTTAATACCTGCAATAATTGCGGGCGATGCACCAAGGAGCCGGCGTCTGGCATAGACAGCTTGCCTTGCAAGACTGAGTTGTTAACGTTAAATACTGACATTGCTTATCTATCTGAATAAGAACAAACAGCTTACCATAGCCGATAACAGCTAAGGTCTGTGCCTTTAGACTTTTTATAGCACTATAATACCAAGTTTAAGTAAAATTCCCCTTTGTTACTCTAAGATGTACCTGCGTTAGTTGAAAAACGCCAGCGTAGCGTGGTAAACCTATGCCTTAATAATCTTTACTTTTTTACAGTAGGCCTTAGTTATGGATATTCAATGGGATGTAATACAGCCCCACATCGCAACCTTAAAGGTTGAAAAACAACACATAGATGTCCTTGGCCACGCTAATAATTGTGAATACATTAAGTGGATGGAAGACGCGGCCTGGTCTCACTGCCAAGCAAGCAATATGAGCTTTGAAACGTGGCAGGCGCTCGGTTATGCCTGGGTTGCTCGCCATACTGAAATAGACTATTTGTTGCCCGCTTTTGAAAACGATACTATTTTAGCCGCCACTTGGATTAGCGAGAACGACAAACGCATTTCCATGAAACGCCAGTATCAGCTAGTGCGAGAAAGTGACGGTAAAACGCTTGTGCGTGGCTCTACCCGCTGGATTTGCATTAAACTGGCCACCGGCAAGGCCTGTCGCATGCCTAAAGAGTTTGCAGAAGGCTTTGAAATTAAAGTTTAAGCCAGCAACATTAGCTGCTCTCTAAACCATTTATGAGCGGGAGTACCCGCATGAAACGGATGCCATAAGGTATACAAATCAAATGACGCTAACTCCATGGGCATTGGCAATATTTTTAGCGGCATTTTTTTCACGTATTCTTCAGCGATAGTAGAGGGCGTCACCACTAACATTTCGCTTTGCGCCACTATGTGCGGGGCCATTAAAAAGTTAGGGGTGGTGTACGCCACTTTACGGGATAAATTATTGCTCGCCAGCCACGCATCCACCACCCCTGTACGCTGGCCACCCGATACCCATATTTGTTCTATATTTAAAAACTGTTCGATGCTAATGCTGTCTTCAAATAATGGATGCTGGTCACTCACTAAACACACAAGATTGTCGCTTAACCAAAATTCACTCAGCAGCCGGTTTGGCACTTGTGGAAAACGCCCAACCGCAAAATCATAGATCCCCTCCTCCAATTCACTCTCGGGAATGTCTGGTCCTAGCGCATGTATTTGTAAACGAACAAAAGGCGCCACTTGATTCAGATGTTTGATCAACTTAGGCAGCAATAACATCTCCACATAATCGGTGGTGGCTACATTAAAGGTTTTTTTACTAATGGCGGGGTCAAAGTCAGGGGCCGGAGCTAGGCTTTGCTCAATGCTCGCCAGTGCGTTACGAATGGGCATTTCCACTGCGAGGGATTTAGCCGTGGGCTGCATGCCAAGGCTCGTGCGTACTAATACTGGGTCATCCAGTAAATCCCGAAGCCTAGCCAATGCGTTACTCATGGCAGGCTGGCTGAGCGACATGCGCTGCGCCGCACGAGACACATTGCGCTCACGCATAAGGGCGTCAAAGGCTCGTAATAGATTAAGGTCAAAGTTCGCTATATTCATGATATCAATACTAGCATTCCAACTATCAATTTCACAAATATAGATAAGCTGGTTATGTTGGTCCTAAGTAAAATCCAAACAGACGCTAGAGCCTGAACTGAGAGTGTAATGACTGATTATAAAGCCCCCCTGCGCGATATGGGATTTGTCCTCAATGAAGTCCTTAATGTAAGCGATCACTATCAAGCCTTAGGCATCGACATCGACCGCGACATGGTGGACGCCATCATGGAAGAAGGCGCGCGCTTTGCCCAAAACGAGTTGGCTCCGGTTAACCGCAATGGCGATGAAGAGGGCGTGCATTATCACGAAGGCGCCGTCACTACCCCTAAAGGCTTCAAAGAGGCTTATAAAAAGTACTGCGAAAACGGCTGGGCTTCATTCACCGCCCCTGAAGAATTTGGCGGCCAAGACCTACCCAACAGCCTAGCCACCCCTTTTCATGAAATGACCATGTCAGCCAATCTCTCTTGGCGTTCTTACCCAGGTCTTACCGAAGGCAATACTCTGGCCATTTACAAACACGGTAGTGACGCTTTAAAAAAAATCTATTTAGAAAAAATGATTAGCGGCACGTGGGCCGGCACTATGTGTTTAACCGAACCTCAAGCCGGTACGGACTTAGGTATTTTGCGCACAAAAGCCAGCCCCAATGGCGACGGCTCGTATGCCATCACCGGCACCAAAATTTTCATCACCGCGGGTGAACACGATCTAACTGAAAACATTGTGCATTTAGTGCTGGCCAAACTGCCAGATGCTCCTGCTGGCAGCAAAGGCATTAGCTTGTTTGTGGTACCCAAGTTCATTCCTGATACTAATGGCGAAGTCGGTACACGCAATACCGCTACCTGTGGCTCGGTTGAACACAAGATGGGCATCAAGGCCTCGGCCACCTGCGTGATGAATTTTGACAATGCACAAGGCTGGATCGTGGGAGGAGACCATCAGGGTCTTGCCTGCATGTTCACTATGATGAACGACGCGCGTTTTCAAGTGGGTCTACAAGGACAAGGTATTAGCGAAATGGCATTTCAAGGGGGCTTAGAATACGCCAAAGATCGTATTCAAACCCGTTCATTAAGTGGTGTTAAGTTTCCTGAAAAAGTCGCCGATCCTATTATTGTGCACCCTGATGTGCGCCGAATGCTGCTGACTCAAAAAGCATTAACCGAGGGCTGCCGCATGATGTCATATTATGTCTCTACCCTATTGGATATTGAGCGCTTTGAAAAAGACCCTGTGAAACATAAAGAAAACGCTGCGCTACTCGCCTTTTTTATTCCTATTGTTAAATCGTTTCTAACGGATGTGGGTCAGGAGGTCAGCAGTTTAGGTGTACAGATTTATGGCGGCCACGGATTTATTCGTGAATGGGGTATGGAACAACTCATGCGTGACAGCCGAATATTAATGTTATACGAAGGCACCAATGGCATTCAGGCGTTGGACTTTATGGGGCGTAAAACATTAAGCAATAAAGGAAAAACGCTTAATACCCTTGTTGAAACCATTAGTGCTTTTTGCGATGAACATTCTAG
>JAPYOO010000094.1:11899-13228 GCA_029938135.1 Bermanella sp.
ACAGGATTGCCCATGGAAGCTTTTACCTTCGCCACCAGCCAAAGTGTTATATGTGAATCGGGTGCTGCCACTCGCTTAGGTGAAATCTGCCAACAGCAAGGCATTCAATCCATCATGATGATTACCGACCCAGGTATCACTAAGCTGGGATTACATCAAAGCGCCTTAGATAGCTTTGAACAAGCCAATATCAAAGTCAGTATTTTCAGTGAGGTGCAAGCCGACCCACCAGAAGATGTTGTACTGGAAGCGGTGACACAAGCGAAAAAAAATAACGCCCATGCCATTATTGGTTTTGGGGGTGGTAGCTCCATGGACGTGGCAAAAATTGTGGCTTTTTTGGCGCATCCAGAATGCCAACAACACATCAGCGAGATTTACGGCATTGCTAATGCTCGTGGCCAACGTTTGCCTTTATTGCAAGTTCCCACCACAGCCGGTACCGGCTCTGAAGTGACTCAGGTGGCCATCGTCACTACAGGTGCCACTACTAAATCAGGTATTGTTAGCCCATTATTTTTACCCGACATTGCCATCCTTGATAGCGAACTCACCCTAGGTTTACCAAAAGGTGTTACCGCAGCCACTGGCATTGATTCTATGGTGCATGCCATTGAAGCCTACACCAGTAAATTCAAAAAAAATCCCATGTCGGACATGTTTGCCAAACAAGCATTACAGCTGTTGGCCGGCAATATTCGCACCGCTGTTCACACTGGCTCCAACAAGCAAGCCCGTCAAGATATGTTATTGGGCGCTATGATGGCGGGCCAAGCCTTTGCTAATTCTCCGGTGGCGGCGGTACATGCTTTGGCGTATCCATTAGGTGGTCACTTTCATATTCCTCACGGTTTAAGTAATTCTTTAGTGCTGCCTGCGGTAATGCGTTTCAACCTAAAGGAAGCCTGCAAACTATATGCTCAATTAGCCCCTATTATGTTTCCTGAGGTTGAATTTAGCGGCTCAGATATGCAAATAAGCGCTTTGATGATTGATAACATAGAAATACTGATTAAGGATTTAGGATTACCTACACGCCTTAGTGAAATGGACATTAAAGAAGACTTTTTACCACGGCTTGCCGAAGATGCTATGTTGCAGTCACGCTTATTAATTAATAACCCAAGAGACGTGAGTTACGACGACGCCCTAGCCATTTACCAAGCGGCTTATTAAACATAATCATTTTTTCCAAGAGAAAAATATGTCAAACAGTACACAAGAACATCGCGACAATTATTTTGCATTTAACGACATCACCACTCGCTGGAGTGATAACGATGTATACGGGCATGTAAATAATGTTATTTATTATTCTTACTTTGATAC
>JAPYOO010000095.1:0-2803 GCA_029938135.1 Bermanella sp.
TTGAATGGCAAGACATAGGCCAGATGGTCTTAGAGTATTTAGGATTAAACGATTACGATTTAGAGGCACTGAAAGAAAGTTTTTCTGAGATGGGTATCAGCCCAAATAATTATGGACTGACCTAATTTAAGTTCGCGACTCATACTGGTATTAACACTCCACAGAAACGATTACTTGCGAATGTGACGTTCTACTCCCATGGCTTGCATGGCCAAATGCTGTTTCACAAACCCTAATTTATTGACCTTATTCATACCCCAGTTTCTAAGCCAACGAAGCGGTGGTGCTTGTTGTGCAAATAAACGTTTGAAAGATTCCATGGTGGCCATCATGCTTAAGTTTTCTGGCATGCGACGACGCTCAAAACGGGCTAACAATAATGGCTCGTGAGCGGGTAGGCCGCGGGCTAAACCTTGTTTAATTTCATCCGCCAATACATACGCATCCATTAACCCTAGATTCACCCCCTGCCCAGCCAGTGGATGAATGGTGTGTGCCGCATCCCCTACCAATACAATACCGTCTTTGACGTATTTTTTGGCGTGACGCTGGCGTAACGGAATAGCCGCGCGTGTCCCCGTGGCGACTATTTTACCCAGCTTACCTTCAAAGGCTGTCTCTAAAGCCTGCTGAAATGCTTCTTCATCCATGGCCAATAATTCTTGTGCTTGGGATTCAGGGCACGACCATACAATACTGCACAGGTTGTCATGACTGAGAGGTAAAAATGCCAGCACGCCGTTTTCGGTGAAACGTTGCCAGCAGCATTTCTGATGGATTTGTTCGGTTTGCGCGGTGCAGACTAAACCGTGATGCTGATAATCCCATTCACGCATTTCAAATTCGGCCCAAGCGCGTACAAAAGATCGAGCGCCATCGGCCGCCACGATTAATGGCGTAGAGAGCATTTGACCGTTTTCAAGTTCGATTAAATAACGGTTATCGCCGTACTCTTGGCTTTCAATATTGTTAACGGTTTGCGGGGCGAATAATTGAATGTTACTGGCGTGTTGCAGTTTGTGCATAAGTGCTTGCGCGGTCACTCGGTTTTCGACTATGTGACCCAGATGTTCTTCGGCTAATTCCACTGCATCAAATTGAATATGGCCGGTGCCTACCCCGTCCCAAATACGCATTTTGTCATAGGCGCTTTTACGCGCATCGGGTATGTCTTGCCATACACTGATCACGTTTAAAAATGCTTCACTGGCGCGGTTTAAGGCACTAACACGCATATCGACATCTGCCACGGTGGCAGGGGCATTAAAAGGTGCTATTGGTAATTGGGTTTCTACTAGGGCAATTTTCAATGGGGCCGAATTTAATGATGCATCCGCCAGCGCGCAGGCTAAAGCCGTGCCCACCATGCCGCCACCTATGATCACCATATCAAATTGTTGATTCATGTTTTTCCTAAATGCAATGACCGTTACGGCTGCCAAACATCCGCACTGCCCACTAAACCCATGGCTTGGCGGGTAAATAATTTTTTCGCCACCGGTGTCACGTCCATCGCCGTCATACCCAGCGCACGCACCAATGACCAAGTAAGGCCGGTGTGCGCAAACGTGGTGGGCAAAACATGGCTTAAACCAATAGTGTTTTTTTGATCATTAGACTGACCAGCGACGTAATCCAGTAAACCCGCAAGATTGCCCAGCGACGCCTTAGGCCAGTGAACATTAATATAGTTGGCTAAGGCTTGTGCATCGCGCAGTGCTAAATTAAAACCTTGTCCGGCCACGGGATGCAACGCATGTGCGGCATTGCCTAATACCACCACATTACTGCGCACTTGCTCTTTAGCCACCACTAAACTTAAAGGGTAACTGGCGCGTTTGCCTACTCGATTTATCCGACCCAAATTGTGGCCAAGAGCCGATTGTAGGGTTTGTGCAAACGTCGCGTCGTCCATGTTTGAATATTGCTGTGACTGCTCACGGCTCACGCACCATACCAACGCAAACCGATTACCGGTCATGGGCAATAAGGCCATGGGCCCCTTAGTGGTAAAACGTTCATACGCCCAATTTTGATGGGGTTTATCAAAGCTTAGGTTGCATACTAGGGCATCTTGTTCGTAATCATGACGGGTTTGTACAATGCCTAATTGCCGACAGCCTTCACTGTTGGCACCATCCGCCAGCACCAGTAATTTTGCCTGCAGTTCTATGGTTTCATCTGCTTGGCTGAGCTGCAGTTTTGCGCCTTTTTCATCCACCTGATACGTCGTCACTTGAGCAGGCGCAAACACACGAAGGGCGGGCACGTTCAATATTGACCCTAACAGCTGCTGACCCATAATGCGGTTTTCCAACACATAACCCATAGCTTCGACGTGGCTGTCTTGTGCGTGCAGTCGAATGCGACCAAATTGCCGCTGCTGGCTTACTTGAATATGTTCGATGGCACAGGCTTGACCGGACATGTTGGACCACACACCCATTTTTTCAAAAATTTGCTGAGTGCCAAACGACAACGCGGTGCATCGATCGTCAAAACTGGGCTGAGTAATGTCTTGTGTGGAGATAGCATGACCTTCAATTAAGGCCACCTTTAGACCTTGTTCAATTGCAGGCTTTAACAACAGAGCAAGGCTGGCACCAGTCATGCCGCCGCCTACAACTGCAACATCAAATTCTTGTTTCATATCGTTTTAAATTTCTTATGGGGGCGACATAAATATTTCAATGGCACAATTGATGTAATCACAAGCTTAGTACCTGTCATGCCGCCACTTACAATAATTGCGACATCAAATTCTTGTTTCATAAGCGTTTTAAATTTCTTATTGGGCCGCCAT
>JAPYOO010000095.1:2903-13200 GCA_029938135.1 Bermanella sp.
TGCGACATCAAATTCTTGTTTCATAAGCGTTTTAAATTTCTTATTGGGCCGCCATGAGCGTTTCAATGGCATCGATGGATTTTGGCACGTCTTTAGACAACACCTTATGACCTGTGTCAGTAACCAGTATGTCGTCTTCTATGCGAATACCGATGCCGCGCCACTTTTCATCCACCGTTAACTCATCAACCGCTACATATATTCCTGGCTCCACGGTAAGTAACATACCGGCTTGCAAGTCACGCCATTGGCCTTTAATTTTGTACGCACCCACATCATGAACGTCTAAGCCCAACCAGTGACCTGTCTTGTGCATAAAGAACGGCTTGTAGGCTTCCTGAGCAATGAGCTCACTCACTTCCCCTTTTAACAAGCCAAGATCGACTAGCCCTTGGGTAATAACCTGAACAACGGCTTCGTGGGGGGCATTATAATTATTACCCGGTTTTACTTGTTCTATCCCAGCTAACTGGGCATCCAACACAATTTGGTACAACGCACGCTGTTCTGTATTAAATGTGCCATTGGCCGGAAACGTACGGGTGATATCGCTGGCGTAATGGTTTACCTCACAACCGGCATCAATAAGAATTAAGTCGCCGTCGTGAATTTTTTCATCATTATTGTTGTAGTGCAGAATACAGGCATTTTCGCCGCTGCCCACAATGCTGGTATAGGCGTCAAAACGAGAGCCTTGCATGGCACAGTGATGACGGATTTCACCTTCTAACATGTATTCAAACATGCCCGGTTTCACTAGTTGCATGGCTTTTATATGGGCTTGAGCACTGATTTGTGCCGCCTGCGTCATAAGGTCAATTTCGGCCGAAGATTTTATTAAGCGCTGTTCATGCAATAACGGCTCTATCGCTAACATACCCGTAGGGGCGGTAATGCCGGTGCGCACCTTTAACTTTACCTGCTCAATGGCTTGGATAAATTTTTGGTCCCACTCTTTGTCGCTACCCCATAGAGCATAAACACTTTGAATGTCGGCCAGTAATTCAGGTAAACACTTGGACAGTTCTGACGTAGCAAAAGCTCGATCTACCCCAAGGGCATCAACCGCCGCATCTGGGCCTAAACGAAAACCGGTCCAAATTTCCATTTCTTTGTTTTTGCTTTGGCAAAATAAGATGCTTTCACTTTTGTCATCGGTTTTACGCAGCACTAAAACGGCATCATCTTCGGTGAAACCGCTTAAGTAAAAAAAGTCACTGTCTTGGCGAAAGGGAAATTCGCAATCGCGATTACGTACCTTTAACGCGGCCGAGGGAATAATGGCCACACTGTTGTTGACCATATTCTGTAAGAGCGTTTGTCGATTTAGACCAAAATTAATCCCTGGCATGACAGATTCCTTAATTATTTAGAGGCCAAATTTTTAGTGCAGTTTAGGTTCTTGTTGTTTTTGATTGAAATGATAAAACAAGAATAATGAGGTCACACGTGCATGCTCTACTAGTTCAGTGAACAGTACTTCGCCATCTTCGTCGATTTCATCTTCTTCAATGCCATAACTGAAGGCATCGTAGTGGCGTAATACTTCAACCACTTCTTCGTCTAGGGCGTCTTCATTTACACGACCCGATGCACCAAAGCCATCTAGAAAACCTTTAGCCCAATCGGAAAAGGCTTGCATACGCACGCTAAAATCTTCGTCATCACTGGGTAACAATAGATCAAAGTCCATATCTTCTGATAGAAGCGACTTTAGCTCATCTTGATAAAAGGCCAGCATCGGCAGCTTATTGTTATCGGGCCACGCATTCTGCATATCAAGGTAACTGGCACTTTCCGTTAACCATTGCTCTTTGTTCAAACGAGCGCCGGTGGCGGCATAACCAATTAACCAGCCTTGTAGGGCGGAAGGTGAATTTAAGGCACCTTGAGCAAGCGCTAAATTGCTGTATAAATCAAAGCGGGAGGACTTTGCTTGGGCTTTGTTAGACATGTATTTGCTCGAATATAACCAATATTAAAAGTACTCCCATTCTATCACGGCCAACCCACAACACGACCCTATTGTATTAAGGGCACCTTTATTAATGCCATGATTTGCCTTAAGGGCACCTAAACCCACAGGCCCGTTAGATTTTTAATCTAGCTAATTGAGCGTTTTCGCACATATTCAATCGCCATTGAGCCTAATAAGCCATCTATAAACGCTATTAATTGACCCGTCGGGGCTGCACGCTTATATTTAGCATTACGCTGATATATGGAAGTTAAATGGACGCCGTTAATCCAAAAGATATTAACAAGAAACTCGATAAGCTCATTACAGCCTATCAAGATTGCAAAGCGCAAAACCGCCAGTTTCAAGTAGATTCAGACTCTTGGCAGCATGAGCGACAGCGTTTATTGGCGCAAAATGAACTTGCACGCAACAAAATTGCCGAAATGATTGCCCGTCTAAAGCACTTGGAACACGAGCCTAGCTAGTGACAATCGCACAATTACCCCTTACTCATACAGGAAAATCATGAGCAACAGTTCAGAGACCATCGGAGTCGACATTCTCGGTAAGGAATACCGAATTGCCTGCCCACCCGCGGCGCGCCAAGACTTAGAGCGTGCAGCCAATTTGCTTAATAGTCGTATGGAAGATATTAAGTCCCAAGGCAAGCTTTATGGCACGGAACGGGTTGCTATCATGGCCGCTTTAAATCTTGCCCATGACTTGCTAAATGCCACTGGCGGCAGTCAGACCCTGCAAAGCCAGCTTGGAGAAATGAACACTAAAATTGAAAACGCGCTCACCCCAGACAAGCAATTAGACTTAGGCGACAGCTGACTTTTAGCTGCCTTAAGCAAAATCAGCTTCTACCTGCAACTACAAAACTTCACATTTTCTAAAATAGATTTACAGCAAACTCGCTCATTGTCGGTTATAATTTAAAGACTCTCTGGGGTGTTAGCCAGTCTTTGAAGTCCTCGAGCCTTACTCATTATTTTGGAGGTTCCTCGACATTGAGGGAGTGCAAGTCCGCCTTGAGCGGAAAGCCCAAATCAGATCAGGAACCACCTCCTTGGACCTCTCGGTTCAAGGCCTTTCTCTGACAGCGGCACAGTGGAGAGTCCTATTTTAATTGAATTTGCATGCCTGTCGGGTATCAAATTAATCGGCCAATGTTTTGACCGATAATTTATCACTACAGCGAAAAGCCATTCGTGAATCCATGCGCCAGCAGCGTGTGTCCCTATCGGCCCAGCAACAACTGTTGGCGTCTCGTAAACTCAGCCAACTATTAATGAGCCAAGCCTGGTTTCAACGAGCCCGCAATATCGCCATTTATTTAGCCCATGATGGTGAAATAGACCCTAGAGTCTTTGCCGATAAAGCCCTGTATCGTAAAAAGCGCTGCCACCTTCCCGCCTTACATCCAGTGAAAGACAAACATCTATGGTTTGCCGATTACGATGGCCCCAGAATCAGCAATAAGTTTGACATTGAAGAGCCCGATCCAAAACGCAATCAAATGCTTAACGCGAATCAATTGGATGTGGTGTTATTGCCTTTAGTGGCATTTGACGAACAAGGGGGGCGCTTAGGTATGGGGGGAGGGTATTACGATCGAACGTTTGCGTTTTTAAATGGCCGTCAAGGCGCGCAAAAACCCAAACTTATTGGCTTAGCCCACCACTTTCAACAGGTACCGCAATTACCTATTGAAAGCTGGGATGTACCACTTAATGCCATCGTTACCGACGAGCAAGTCATACAGATTTCTTAACTATAAAATCTCTAAACACGCGTTAATAGTATTAACGAATGATGTGCTGGGTGACTTGAGAATGAGCACTTTGATCTTCACTGTTGGCAGTAAGGCTAGTTGCCACTGCTCCGATAACAAAGATAAAGCTGATGATCACCATCAAATCTGGACGTTGTGATTTCATGTTTATTACTCCGATCTTTGCTTTTACTACCCTGTAAAACAAACATCGTGATCTAGAAGCTATCCGTAACTTTATTCTTATTATTAACTGTATACGCTCAACAAAGAATCACCGTGACATCAGTCACAGGTTTGGTTGTGCCTTAGTAAGCGCTTAACCAGTTTGTGACACACTATGTAATCCGCTGTAAATCGCAGAGGCAATGTAACCTATTAAGCACCATTTGTTAAAGGCACCGATCGCCCTTCAAGCTCACTAAACTCGTGTATTTTAAGCCACACACCCATTATGTGACCTAACCTGTCTTGTTACTTTTAAACGGCTGTTATCACATTTTTAAAATCCCGCTCCGGTACAGTTGTCTCATTACTTCCAAGGCTTTTTTCCATTGGCTATCATCCAAAGGTATTAGGAAGTAGTGCTTACTAACACTTTAAGCAATTACATCACTTCTTTAAAAACGATATGGAATAACGGGCGAAGAAGTTATAGCGAAAATGAAGCCATAGGCGTTAACAAATAGCCTCTAAATATTGGCGTAAAACAGCCAAAGATTGGCGAGATTGACCCAAACATATACTGGGTTTTTTTCAAAAGTAGGCTAGTTAGCCTCAGCCGTATGGTTTTCTGAAAGCCCTTTCATGGGTAAGGTAATATCAAAACGCACACCCTTACCAACCTCACTAGCACATTGAATACGTCCACCCAGACCTTGTGTGACAAGATTGTAAATAATATGGGTGCCCAAGCCACTGCCACCTTGGCCGCGCTTAGTGGTTACGAATGGATCAAATAATCGATTGAGTATGTCAGGTTCAATCCCTTGCCCATTATCGGCATAACTTAGGTGCAGGGTATCACCCAGTTTATGGGCTTGAATTTTAATCTGACCCACTTGATCCGTTTTAAAGGCGTGATTGAGTGAATTCATGATGAGGTTGGTGAAAATTTGCGAGATGAGGCCAGGATCGCAATACAACTCAATGCCATGTTCTATTTCAATATTAACTTCATGAGGCGTGCGCTTAAGCTTGGGCCGCAGAGACGTCAAAATGTCTTGTAGATAATCTTCAAGACCAATGGTTCTGCGCTCAGCACTGGATTGATCCACTGCCACTGCTTTAAATGCCTTCACTAAATCGGCGGCACGGCGCAAGTTACTGTCTACGATCCCTGCGCTTTCAGTGATGACTGATATCATATCTGAAAATTGCTGCTTAGTGAGTGAGCCATCCTTAAAGGCTTTCACTATAACGACAATGCTTTCCCCCAAGTGACTCACGGCGGTAATGCACACCCCTATGGGCGTGTTTATTTCATGGGCCACACCAGCCACTAACTCCCCTAAAGAAGCCATTTTTTCTTGCTCCACCAACTGCTGCTGAGTGAGTTTTAAATTATCTAGGCTGGTTTTTAATTCTTTGGTGCGATCAAACACTTTTTCTTCTAGGTCGGCATTGAGCTTAATAATTTCGCCTTCCTTTTCTACCCGGAAGGCCTCATGCTGAGATAACTTACCCAACATATGATTGAACGCATTACCCAGCTCCCCTAACTCATCATCACTGACAATTTTTACTTGTTGACCGTACTCTTGATTATAAGCCACCTCGTGTACCGCGGCGGTTAGCTGACTTAAAGGGGCTGCGAGTCGCCCACGTACACTGCGTGATACCACCCACACGACTAACATGCTCACCAGTAAAATGGGCAACATATATTTGATGCTGTTTAAGGCAAAACCACTTAGATAGGTATCGTCTTCGGTGATAATGAAGCGGCCTACCTCTTCATTGTCCACCAATATAGGTAGCCGTAACACAAAGCTGCCATCTACCCATTCTTGAACCAGCCCAGCCCGAAACACAAAGTCGTCTGCGGATTTAGGCTCTCGGCTGTAATGGGCAAAGTATTTATAATCAGCCAAACCCTGTTTTTTATACACCACAGCAGAGCGTACATTTTCATCCACGGCTAAAGACCCAATGAGCATGGCCACGGACTCAGCCTGATCAAATACCACTCCCACAGCCGCAGCGTCGGCCAACAAATTACTTTGCTGTAACACCCGGTGCTCTAAGTTGCGCTTAAATTCTCCATAAAAACCCAGCCCGATCGCCACAATAGCAATCGTCAGTACACTCATACTGACAAGGTTCATAAGCAGTTGAATCTTTTGCCCGAATCCTAGACGAGCAAACCATTGCCTCATTAAGGCTCACTCCCTTAGTGGCTAATCGCGGTGTTCTGACTGTACATAGCTACCATCGCTCCCTGATAGGATTAGACATAGACAAGCCCTGGCCAAATTCGATAAAAAGCGTTCAAGCCCCAAATTTATTTAGCTTCATTTATACAGAGTAGCAGCAGACTGCGAAGATATGTCTAAACTAATACTAAGCGCACCCTTTTTGACTCACGCTTAGCGACTCGGGTGTATCGTCTTAGTCCTACTAGGAGATATTATGTCGGATTCTGATCTGCTATTTGGCGCAGATGAACCGGATATCGAAGATAAACCTGAGCAGCCCCTGTGGTCGGGGAAAAAGTGGCGCCTGCTCATCGTAGACGATGAGGAACAGGTCCATAAGGTTACCTCTTTAGTGTTAAGCCATTGCCGCTTTGACCATGCCCCTATCGACCTAGTGCATGCCTATTCAATGGCTGAAGCCAAACAAATATTAAACGAACAAGAACCTTTTGCATTAGCCTTAGTGGATGTGGTGATGGAAACGGATGATGCGGGTTTACGCTTAGTGCAGTACATCCGAGAAGAGCTGAAAGATAACGATATTAGACTGGTATTAAGAACCGGTCAGCCCGGTCAAGCCCCCGAAGAGACGGTTATTGCGAAGTACGATATTAATGACTACAAAAACAAAACGGAGTTAACCAGCACCAAATTAAAAACCTTGCTGTACAGCACTCTGCGCAGCTACCGTGATATTCGGGCTATTGCTGCTAATCGCCAAGGTTTATATAACCTAATAGAAGCGACTTCCAAAATTGTGGATACTCACAAGCTCACTATTTTTGCCAGTGCAGTACTGGCCGAAATGGGTACCTTGTTGAATTTAGATGAGGGGGCAGTATGTGCACACACCCCCATTGATGCGGTCGCCGCCCGCGCGACTCAACAAAAATATTCAATATTGGCGGCTACCGGTAAAATTAAGGAACAGCTTGATAGCAATCAAAATCTGCCCGATGAAATAGTACAGTATTTTGATAAAGCCAAGAATGACCACCACAGCCTTTGTGAAGACAGCGTATATATTGGTTATTACAAAAGCCCTTTAGTCGGCGAAAATCTTTTATATGTTAAACCCAATGCTTCTTTAGACAAAATGGGCAGCCACCTGTTAGATATTTATACACGCTGCGTGGCCATTACTCACCACAACTTAAGCCAAAAAAGTAAAATTCAAGACAGCCGTGCTGAGCTGGTATATGTCTTAAGCGAAACCATCGAAAAGCGCTCTCATGATGACAGCAGTCATGTGCGCCACGTCAGCCAAATGGCCTATTTACTGGCTAAAAAAGTCGGTCTAAGTGACAGTACCTGTGAACGAATAAAACTGGCGGCACCCTTACACGACATTGGTACCATAGGTATAAGTGATGAACTACTTAACAATCAGGGAGTATTTGAGCCTCATGAACGCGCTGCGATGAATCTGCATACTGACATTGGCGCCACCATTTTAGGTAAGTCACAACGGCCAATTTTAATAATGGCCAGCACCATTTCTGCTCAACACCATGAGCATTGGGATGGCCAGGGACAACCTAAGCAATTGAAGGGTGAGCAAATTGATATTGCCGCACGTATTGTATCTATTGTGGATGTGATTGATTCACTGGGGCGTGATAAGAGCTATAGACCCGCCTTTAGCCGCCAAGAAATAGACGATCACATCACCCAAGGGTCAGGCACTCAATTTGACCCGACAATAGCCGCATTAGCGCTGAATTTAATGGATGAATTTGAACAGGTGAAATTGTCACAAGAGAAGGCATGATTTTACAAAACAAGCTGAAAACATCGCCAACGGCATTGGCGATGTTTTAGATAATCTATATCGCTAAATTAATCTATTTTTTGCAGTAAACTTATCGCTAATTCTTTGCCTAAACTTTCGGCCAAGTTTTGAACCGCTTTCACTTGAGCTTGAGAACTTGACGCCCCGCTTACCCCTTTGGCTTCTTTGCTAAATTCACTTAACAAGCGACCGTTGCTGTCTTTAATTTGCACTTGACCGGAGGCAAACACGATAAAGCGACCGCCTTTTTCTACAGCGCGCAATTGTGCACCGTAAACAAGTTGTAGATCACCATTAGTATTGCTGATGCGCAGCCCAAGATCGGTAAGATACTTAGACAAACCAGAGCGGATAGTTTTACCCTGCTGATCACTGGCCGACAGTGTCACCACTAAGCTATCTAGCAATGCCTGAATACGTTTTTCAACGTTGACTAACATCTCATCTTTACGCGGACGACGACTATTCACATCGACCAACTGCGCCTGATCGGCAAGTTGCTCTCGCTGCTCCATTAGCGTTAAGGCTGGCAGCAACCCCTGCAACTGCTTAAGCGTAGACACATTAGCGGAGACACTCGCATTCATATCAGTGGCTTGAAGATCCAGTTCACCGATACGTTGGCGCAACAACCGGGTGGCCTTGACTCGGTCCAAGTGTACTAGACTATAAGCCACACCCTGACCCACAAAATTTTCTTGCACTTGCAGGTTGTCAAATTGCGCTTCAGGAATGCTACTGGTAATCGTGTTACGTACCGTTTGCACAAGCATGGTTTGTTTACCGGTTTGACGGGATTCAGTGATGTCTTGACTGAAAGAGCCTCCCACCGTCACTTTAAGCTTTTGTACCATCGCCACACGCGCTGCATCACGCGCACGCTGCAAAGCCTCGGCATCATTGGTATACACTTGCGCGCTGCCGACACCGTAAACATGACCCGCCTGAGCGGGTTCATTAACGATCCAATCGGGCATGGCTTGAGATTTAGTCTTAGTGGGATTAGACCCACAAGCCGACAGAACTAAACTGGCTGCCAGTACCGCTATGATTGATTTTGCATTCATCATTTTTCAGACCTACCACCCGTAACTGGATTTTTCCTGGAATTTTTTAATCTTCTTCTGGCCGTTCCATACTTCTTCATTGCTTTCCATGTTGATCAGTTTCAAATCAATCTGGTAGGTGGTTACACGAGACCCGTCTACCTGATCCACAAAGGAGTTGATGCTGCCTGACAAAGCAAAATCGGCGGCAATTTCAACGCCCATTTCTTTAGCATTTTTAGCGTTTAATTCCTGATCACTACGCTCACTACGAATATCATCACGCTCGGCGCCGGCGGCAATAAAACGAGCATCGCCAGTACGAATAATGGCGCGCTTTAAATCGTTTAAAAATGTATCGGCTGCAATGTGCTCATGAGACTTATTGCGTACACGCTGAATAATGACTGTCGGTTTATCACCGCCATTGGCTGTCTTATGGTCACGAATCCAAGGGAAGGACAACATGTCACCAATCATTTCTTTAGACACTAATTGTGAGTCGGTATCATTCCAACGGTCGGTTAATGCTATCTCTTTATTGCTGTCGACTCTTTTTACCTGAGTGCCGCCACAAGCGGTTAACATGCCGGCAGACAATGCCGCTACCAGTGACAAACGTAGAACTTTATTCATTGTGAGATCCTTGTCTTATTTCCAATTTTAAATATTAAGATTCATTTTAGAAGTTTGCCTAAAAATAGCGAGTCTTTTGAACTCGCTATTTACTAGACATCTGCCACCAATCAAACGTTACTCATTACAGGCCGACTTGTTGCGTTTTTGCGCTGGGCTTATGGCCAAAACTGCGCACTTTCCATACCGACATTTTACCGTCTTTAATATTTACTATAGAGCTTTTCTGAGCGCCCTGGCCATTATTAAGTTCGCTGATCAGTTTCACGTCATGTTCACCTGCAGGCAATGGAATACGAGAGATTTTGATTTGCTTAGGCAATAATAACCAATTACGCGTTTCGGCCGCTGCACTGGCGGTGGCGGCGATTTTACCGATGAACCCCAGTACAGCACTCGCGTCGCCACCTAAGGATGCAGCCTTAGCGACTGACAAGTTTTTAAACGCCGCACGGGCCATGGCTTCTTGTAAGTCAGTACTGGAAGACAATAGTTGCTGCTGAATGGCCATATTAGAAACCGACTGCCCCAGGATAAGCTGATGATCTTCACCATTCACCGTTAAGGTAGAAGGACCAGTTTTAGCAAAGTCACTAATACGATAATAAGGCACTGTAATTCGCATGCCATCTTTAAGAACATTCACCAGTCCTAAGCCGTCGGCCACAC
>JAPYOO010000421.1 GCA_029938135.1 Bermanella sp.
CCTAAACTCATGAGGTTGGCCGACACACCTGTTTTTACCATGCCGGTAATAGTGGCCAACATAGCCAGCGGAATCACCGCCGCGGTAATAAGTGCCGCGCGAAAATTACCCAACAATAAAAACAAAACGACAATGACTAACAAGGCCCCTTCTACGAGGTTTTTTGTCACCGTGGCCATGGCTTTATCTACCAGCGTGGTACGGTCGTAAACCGTATCCAGTTTAATTCCCTGGGGCAGAGTTTTTTGTATTTCTTTAAGGCGTTTGGCCACCGCTAAGGATACCGTGCGGGAGTTTTCTCCCACTAACATCATGGCGGTGCCCAGTACGGTTTCTTTGCCGTCGCGGGTGGCGGCGCCGGTGCGCAATTCCTTGCCTATGGCCACCTTGGCCACGTCACTGATTTTTACCACCGTGCCATTAAGGTTTTTAATGACCACCTGTTCAATGTCGGACGGTGTTTGCAATTGCCCGGGTGAGCGCACCAGTAATTGTTGACCGTTGCGTTCAATAAAACCGGCACCGCGATTGCTGTTATTGCTGCGTAATGCGTTACCAATGTCTTCCAGTGTGATGCCAAATGCCAGCATGCTTTGTGGATCGGGTTGCACATGGTACTGCTTGTCAAAACCGCCAATGGTATTGATCTCGGTGATGCCTTTAACCTGCGCCAATTGCGGTTTAATAATCCAGTCTTGTATTTCACGCAACGCGGTAGAATCAAACGGCTGACCATTTTCTTGGGTGGCGCCGGGCAGGGCTTCCACTGTGTACATGAATATTTCACCTAGGCCGGTGGAGATAGGGCCCATCTCTGGCTCAAGTCCTGGCGGCAGTGAATTTTTAATGGCACCCAAGCGCTCGTTAATAAGATTACGGGCAAAATACAAATCGGTGCCTTCTTCAAACACCACCGTCACTTGCGATAAACCGTAACGCGACAAACTGCGGGTGTACGACAACTTAGGCATACCCGCCAGTGCGGCTTCCACCGGATAGGTAATGCGTTGTTCCGACTCCAGCGGTGAATAACCTGGGGCTTCGGTATTTATTTGTACCTGTACGTTGGTGATGTCGGGTACGGCATCAATGGGCAGCTTTTGAAAGCTATAAATACCGGCACCAAAAATTACCAGTATGAACGACAGCATTAACCAGCGGCGTTCAATGGAGATACGTAAAATTGATTCAATCATGTTAGTGCCTCCATATTCATAATCGAGGTTGTGCTGCTCTCACCCTTATCTTTCACGACGTGGGAGAGATTTAATTTAGTGTTAATCATAATGTTCTCTCCTAGTGCTCGTGGGCCGCGCCAGACTTTTCAATGTCGGCTTTTATTAAGTAGCTGTTTTCTACCACATACTCGCTACCCGCTTTTAAGCCGCCTAAAACTTCTGTGTACTGGTTGTCGCTAAGGCCCACATCAATATTAGTGGCCTGGTATTCGTTGCCTTCTTTAATAAATACCACGTTTTTGCCTTCCAGTTCTTGAATGGCCAAGTTGTTCACACGTAACGAGGTGTTTATTTTGTTAATCACTACCTTGCCTTCTATTAACAGGCCGGGTGTCCACAGGCCTTTTGAATTATTCAGCAGGGCGCGGGCGATCATAAATGGCTGACCATTGGTGCTGGGAATAAGGTGTTTAATGCGGGTATTGGCGCGTCGCGCTCCTAAAGAAACGGTGACCTCTTGGGCGACGTGAATGCGCTGTGATTGGGTGGGGAATATTTGAAATTCGGCCCATACGTAATCAAAATTTGCCAAAGTAAACAGGGCCTGATCTTGTGTTTGCTCTCCCTGTGCCGCATGGCGGTCGGTAATGGTGCCGCTAAAGGGAGCCAAAATATTGTAACGGTTAAGGCTTTCGTTGGATTCGATTACCGCCAATACCTGGCCCTTTTTTACCTTATCGCCAATGGCCACTTTTACTTTACTGATGATGCCGGGGAAACGGGCTTTTATGTGACTGATTTTGCTGGTGTCGGCCACGGCCTTGCCATAAACCGTGAGGGTTTGCTTGATCATACCGCCGCCCACTTGCTGGGTTTTAATGCCGGCTTTTTTGGCGATGGCGGCTTTAATCGTGACGCGGCCTTCTTCTTCGTGGCCCCCTTCTTCATGGCCGTGTTCGTTGTGGCCTTTTTCTTCATGGGTTTGCTTTTGTTCTTCATGGCTATGATCGTCATGATCACCACTTGCATAGGCGGCGTTGCCTGCTAACAATAAAAAGCTAAGGCTTACATTGGCCAGGGTGGTTTTGGAATTTAAAAATAAT
>JAPYOO010000422.1 GCA_029938135.1 Bermanella sp.
CTGCTCGTATAATCGATGTATCAATGCCACCGATTTAGGGTAGTTTTGCTGCCATTGCTCTACCTCGTCTCTCATTTGTTTGGGCACCTGTGAATGCTGTATTTTTACGCCGTCGGCTTTACCACCACCGTAAGCCTCGGGTAACAGCCAGATTCCTGAAGTTGACGCAAAGGCGATGTCTACGTAATCAAACTGGTTAGCACTCAGAATTGACTGACTGTTTTCAGAAAGCTGCTGCTCAATTTCAGATAAAAAACCCTTTATATTCTTTTGCGCTTCCGCGTATTTTTCATCGGTAATTTTAAAGGCACGACTTACCAATAAACGTAACAAAGGAAAAAGGAAGGTCACCGTACGGCGTTGCCATATTGGCAGTGAATCGCAATTTTTTCCCCACATCTGTAGAGAAAGTTTTTTGTCTGCCAAAATGTGGTAATACCCCCAAACCTGCAGATTAACGCCGTATTCATCCACTTTTTCTTCCAACGCCAAGCGTTCTTTTGTTGGGGTTAAAAAGTGTGATTTCTCTTGTAATGTTACGCCGTACTTCCCCCATAAATACCTTAGTATGTCGGACGAATTGCTAATAATTGATTGTGTATAACCTGTATGTACTTTTAGTTGTGGCACCGTTCGGCCGGTAAAAAACAAGCCCATAATACCGGCGGTAGGCCGCTCGGTGTAATCTAGCCCCAGTATGTCCATGCTCCAGCGCACTTTTTCTACAAAATGGCTGGCTGAAATAGTGTCCAGTTGTAGCTCTGGAATGGGTTCAGGCTTCAAAAGGCCGCTTAAGGTAATCCCCCAGCGACATAACAGCATCAACAAGACAATCATGAATGCACCGAACACACTAATGTCATACCAAGCGATAATTAAAGGCAGGGCGAGTAAAATTGCCGTGTAAATGAATAGTCGATTATTGATCATAGCTATTTTCTTTTTTTTAGATTGCGTTAAAGAATGTTAACCGCGTAACAATAATAATGAAACCGCTAAACGTTGCATTAAACTAACCAAAAAACACTATTTTTAAAATATAAATCGTGTGACATAATTAGGTTATTTTTTTAAAAATATTATAGTTCCGCCGTGACAAATACCCGCACTATAGTACTTGTAAATTATTAGCACTAACCCACTAACCACATTACAAAACACCCCACTCCAAAAAAAACCTACCCCTGTGCCAATTTGAAGCTCTCTATCAGTCTATATTCAGACCACTAAATTCATACTAAAACAGCCGCGCTTTTTCGGCGGGTTTTATCTATAAGCCGTTATATGAATATTTGCTAAACTCTAAGTTCAGCCACCTATATACCACTTCGTTATTTATGCCTAATTGCGATCATCCACATGATTTGTTAACAGACTCGGCTTTTGCCCAGGGTTTAGAGCAAATTAAAATTCAAGCAGGCCAGCATTGTACTCTTGATATTTCATCGCATGCTCAAGTGGCACGCACTTGGTGGAGTAAACTATGCGACCTTATCTCCTCGGGTTACGATAATCTTTTTAGCAATTATGAATTATTAATATCCGGTGAAATCGGTGCCATCTTTATGGTGGCCCTTGTGCCCTTATTGCTGGGGTTATTTATTGAGCTTGGCTTAATCATTAACCATCGCCGTAAAGATCAGCTGACAATGTCCAGTAAAAGGCTTGAGCTCATTAATGCTAATAAAGGGATATTAGCAAATCAGCTTAAAAAAAATCAATCCATGAAACAACTCAGATACAAACTTGGTTATTGGACCGTGGGCAGTGTTCAGGCGTTACTCATTGGATTTTTTATGTTTATTGGTCCTGAATACGACCGAGGTGTTTGGTGTGAAGAATACCGTACACAATTTTCTATTTTAACAACCGGCCTTGAAACTGAAAGGTTACAAGCCGATCAACGCCGCGCCAATTGTGAAATTCGCCAAGCGGTGGATACCTTGCGTAATATTTTTTCTAAAGAAAATAAAAACACCATTCTTAATATTAAGCAGGTAAGTGCGCAATTAGATGGCTCGGTTAAAAAGCTAGATAAAGCCAACGAGTCCATTGATGATTTTAAGGTGAAGGTTGAAAAAGCCACCAAGAATACTGAAGATGTATTAAAGACACTTACCATTATGGAAAGCATCGCCGCGCAATTGGGCCTGTCGGCGGGTGAGTCACTTGCAGGCAATACAACAGCCGAACTCCCTACTAAACCTTCCAAGAACCTGCCCCAACGGCTAAATGACATTGAGGGGCTGTTATCACAAAAACCCAACGAGGCTTGGCTGG
>JAPYOO010000096.1 GCA_029938135.1 Bermanella sp.
GTGTGTATTGCTATAACGGTCGTGCAGGCTTAACCGATTTATCAAACCACACACACAAAAATACCTCAGTTCAAATAATAAGAAATAACCCAGTGCCACTAAAGCGCACTGGATATTATTAGGGTAAGGGGCTGGCATCGTCATTTAATAGCCGTAAGCGTCAAGCGCAGAGTAACTTATGCGGCGACGAGGCGCTGGCTGGCCCTGGATGCCATTGCCCAATCCAAGGCCTTTTGCACACTAATACTCAGGGCGACTATCACTGGCATCATGGCCAGAGTTTCAACGGCGTTTAAGGTTTGAAACCCCACCACCCCCATGCCCCAGCACACCAATACCCATTGAATAATGTACATGGATGTGACCCGTTTGCTTAAAAAATTAAAACCACGAACGATCCCGTTGTTTGGCCAAGCATTTACAATCAGATGAACCAGCCATATCAACCCAATATTAATACCCAGTAAATAAATAACGCCACCAGGGCCCAAGTGAAAGAAGTTGCCAAAGTGATAATCAAAATTCAGATAGCACAATCCACCGCCTATCATCATAGTGAGGGCACTGGCCGAAGGCAGAAATTTATATAATAAGGCCGGGTTACCATCTTGTTCTTTAATGATCATGCCCATGAACATGCCAAACAAGATAAAAGATATCCAAGGGAATACTGGGAAATAAATATGATAATCGGCGCTAAAAAATAGATCACATAGATAGTCCAAGCCATCTATACCCACCCGAAAACCGCTTACTTCTCTTGAAACTGCCAAAATCGCCATGGCAATAAACAAAATTCCGTATTTGTTTTTAACGAAATGCCGAATCAAAGCTAAAAAGAACAAGGACACACCGACCAGTTGTAAGATATCACCGGTTAAAGTGAGGTATAAAAGTTGTGACAGGTTTAGCGGCGAGCTCCAGCCATAGGCGGCGATAAACTCTTGGGGCATAGTGCCAAATACGCTGATGGGTACAATAAATTTTAATATATTCATGACAAAGGCAAATAGTAAAATAAAGATGCCTCGTTTAAGAGCGCTGCTTAAACTTTGCCGGCCAGATAGCATAAATGAAATGCCCATAATGATTAAGAACGAAGCCGTGCCCTTGCCAATAAAATGCACCACATAGCCCAGCAAGGATTCACCTTGGGTGGTTTTGTCTGCGTACATCCATAGGGTATGCACTAGCATCATTAAAAAAACCGCCAAGCCTCGGCCAAAATCCAGGGCCGCCAGACGGTGAGTGTTTGGGTTCATGAAAAAATCCTATTTAATTGAGCTGCTTAAAGCTCGGTATTTAGTTTTTGCAGGCGTTGTTGCCAGCTAAGACGTACACAGCTGTTACAAATATCTTTCGGGTCTATCAGATAATGTTTGCAACAAGCTTTGCGCTCTAGCGTGAGAATATTTTGTTTATTATTAAGTTGTATGTTTGTAAGTTGACTTAAGGCTTGGCCCTTACGGTTAATGAGCCCAAGCTGTTCACACCAGCTATTTCCTAGGGTAATTATTTTTTGATGTTGCCATTGAGGATTTACTTTCATCAAGGCCTGTAAAGCGTGCATGACCGAGTCAGCGATAAGGCCATAGCTATTGGCCCTATTCATTTTTACAAGCGCGCTTAAATCATCATAAAGATTGTCTATTAACTCCCTTAAGGGGCCTGCAATATTGCTTACTAAATGACTGGCTGATGCTGAATAATTATTAACAGATGAAAAAGCCGAGCTTCCTAAATCATAACCCATGACAATTCCGTTGTTCACACACTGACTCACTGACGTTACGTTAATAAAGTGTCGACTAATGTGTGCCGCGCAGATGCTCAAATAGATAGGCTGCCAGATGGCTAGGGTCCATACCCTAGTGCCCCAATAGTCTGGCCCAGCAATGGGCTGAACCTGACTGTAGTGGTTTAACAGTTGCTGCAGAACAGGGCGGTTGCCCTGATCGGTTAACATCCATTTACTCGGGTGTGGGGTGTATAACAAGCTGGCATGCAGAGATTGAGTCTGCATGGGAAACAAGCCCATTTCCTGATCGATAGATTGACCGATGGCGGTGTTCATGGCGTTAGGCAGTCTCCGCTTGCTTGTGAGCCGCTAAGTCTGCTTGATTCTCAGGTCGATACTTCGCAATAGGATTTTGTAAGGTACCGGCAAACTTAAGACTATTGGCGGGGTCGGTTAGATCCACCATTTGCTTGTTGTTGTTTAGTTGCAAACGATTTAGGCATGAGTGTAAAAAATCGTGGGCAAACAGGTCGTATTGGGAAAAGCGTGTCGCTAACTCTGGTTGATCTTGCTGGTATTGAATGATGCACTGCGCCACCAATTTCCAGAATGAATCCTGTGAATAATTTTGGTGTTCATGAAGAATGTGGGCCAGGTAGCGGAAAAAATTATCAAATACATCGGTAAAGAAACTTAAGGTTTCCATTTCCGGTGGCATCTCGATGGAAATACGTTGCACGTTTTCCGGCAGATTTTGTGAAGAATTTAACAGGCAAATTTCTTCACCAATGTCTTTCATCAATACCGCCACTGGGGTATTTTGCTCCATGATTAAAATTAGGTTTTCACCGTGGGGCATGAATACTAGCTTGTGTTGATAAAAACAATGCAGCAGCGGAGTAAGGTAGGCCGTGAAGTACTGTGTCAACCAGCTATCGGTGCTCTTGCCGGAACTGGCAATAAGCTCGCATACCAGCGCATCTCCTTGATTATCCACATGCAGTAAGGAGGCCATAGTGATAATTTTTTGCTTGGGCTTTAAACGTTGTAACGGGTTTTCACGCCACAGGGCCGCTAACATTTTTTTATAAGGGCTGTCTTTTACCTGCTCGTTTTCATAATAGGGGTTTGAGTAACCAACTGCGGCCACCTCACGCAAAATAGAAAAGCCCTTTTGTTGCAGATAGCCGTCTTCACTCACCAGTGTCTGCAACCAATCGTTAATGTCCGGGGTGGTGCGCATATAGTAGGACGACAAACCACGCATGAAACCCATATTAAGAATAGACAGGGCTGTTTTTACATATCGTTTATGGGGCTGGCTGATATTAAAAAATGTGCGAATGGATTGCTGCGCTAAATACGCATCATCACCGTAGCCTAAGCAAATTATATCCTGGGCGGCGATGTCGGGGGCATAAATGTGTGCCAGTTTGTTAAACCACTGCCATGGGTGCACGGGAATTAATAAATAGTCGTCACTGTCTACGCCTTGATCCTTAATAATTTGTTCGAATGTATCACGTGTGGTGGCATCCAGCTCTTCATTAATGAGAGTCTGGTAATCCAGATCATGGGCACAGGAAAATTGCGCACGGCGTTTATGGGCCGCTAACCAAATTAAACTAACGGGTGCACCGGCCTCGGGAGCGTAGGCCCTAAAGTCATCGGCACCAAAACCAATACGGCCGTTGTTGGCGATAAATGCTGGGTGGCCTTCTGTCATGGCGGCTTCTACGGTTTGGTAGTCGGCTTGGCTTAACTGTTTTGAGGTGAGGCTGTCTTTGTTATGTTTGTAGGCGCTGCTGCAAAGCGTACTGCTAACCTCTTCTAGATAAGTGGGCAGCATATCTACATCAATTTGTAATTCTTTTTGAAATTCTATGATAAATAGAACGGCGTCTAGTTTAGTGGGTTTTCCTTGTTCAAATTTTTCAATTGAATTGGTTTCTATATGCCAGTGATTAAGATCCAAAAGTTGTGCGTTAAAGCTGTACTCTATGTTCTTATTTTTTGTGGTTAACCGGTATTGGTTAACCTCTTCATTAATGGTTAGAGAAAATGGCTCAAGCAATCGTTCATGGCAGAATTCACTAAGTTGCTTGCGCACCAGTAAGCGATTCACCTTGGCCCAGGTTTTCTCGTTAATAGATTCCACCGCTAGCTGAGGCTGATTTTTTATACTAGGTATTGTGGTGCGCTGATAAATGTCGGTATGGGCCAGCACATCCGTTTTTTGAATACGCTGCTTTCGTTCAATGGCCTGTTGAAATTGATCTTTACTGCACGTTGCCAGGTAGGCTTGTTTGTCTGGCATCTGAATTTTTTTACTATGAATAAAACCCAGTTGTTTGTTAAGACGGTGAATCTTGTCGTTTTCATGGTCAGGTTCTACTAGGATGCGTTTGGCATCCAGGTGTTCGAAAATGAATTCCATAATAGTAATAAAGACACAATAGCTGAATTGAGCAATGGGTTTAATGGGCGGCGCCATGAGAATATGCATTCCTCGGTCGCCGCTTTTAACGTCTATGTGCTGTGCGATGGCTTCATTTTCTGGCTGATAAACTTCCAGTAAAAAAGCAGGCTCATCATTGTGGTAACCCATAAAAACCTGGGTATGCTCGCTGGCGCACAACTCTTCATAGGATTCCTTAACCTGCTGTTCACTGTTGTCTAACATGCCCCAGTATTTTGCATAGGGTTGAGACACCCATTCATGCAAGATGCCCGCATCCTGTTGCGGATCAAATTTATTTAATGAAAATTGACCTTTGTTCTCTATGTGTTTTTTGGCTATATAATTATGAGAAATATTTTCTGTTTGACTCATGTTTGTCTCCCGTCACGCCCATGGCGTGACAAATAAAAATAGTGTGTTTAGGCAAGTATCAATGGGTTAAACGTCGGTTACAGGCTGAGGGCCAAATTCCTGTTCAGATACTTTGGGTTTAAATAAGCAATAAAACAGTGATAGTGTGATAAAGAATCCGCCCACTGCCAGCAAGAAGGGTATGTTGGCATCCAATGTTGTCGCCAGGTAACCGCTGGCGAAAGAAGCGAATATGATGCCCACATTCTGGAATATATGAATCTTGCTGTAGTCTCTGCCATAGTTTTCAGGCTGACTGACATTAAATAAAAATACTTCTAGGCGAACACTTACCTGATACAGAGAATAACCAAATAGACAGCGCCCCATGATGACTATCCAGGGTTCCTGTGAAGCCTGCAGAAAAAATCCCAGCATGCCGATGACAAGTCCACGAATGATGATTTGCACGTTTGATTGGCTGGATGGAATTTTGTAACTGAGCATCAAACACACTAGGGCAACACCTGCGGGTATGGCATATATTAGGGCCGAGACCAGCTCGCGATCCCAGACACTGATGGCTTGCCAGTAGCTGGCGAAAAAAGGTTGAATCAGATAGGCACTGAAATAAAACAGCGCGGTAATGATGCCCAGCTTCAACATGAAGTGTTGTCCGCCGGTGACGGTTTTATTGGCTTCTTCACTGGCGTGTATTTCAGTTAATTTTACTCTTAAAGGAATGTTTAACTTAATAATAATGTACAGGCATACCAGCACTTGTAAGGCATCCGATGCGGCCATAATAAGGTAAATATCTTTAGGATCGAACCATTGCAAAGTGAGCCCGCCCAACACTGCCCCGCCTATGCCACCGAAGTGCATCAATACAGAAAACAAACCCACTATGCCCAATCGCCGGTCTTCTTCTTCCAGGCGCATGACAAATGGGTAGATTAAAAGATAGCTGGCTTTAAATACCAGCATGATCTGACTTGCAATCCAGAACGCCAACAGGTCGCTTGTGTAGAAGCAATAGATGCCCAAAGCCCCTGCAATAATTTGCGTGTAAATCCAGATGTGAAGCTCGTGATAGTGTTTAGCTACCTTGGCCCACAGTGGGAAGGCGATCATGATAGTTAGGCAACAAGCGGCGATGTAAAAACCCGCATGTTGTGGTTTGTGCATGTTAAACACCTCAGCAAAAAACTGAGGGTAAAAAGGCAGCAGCATAGTATCCGCCATGACGGATACTAGGGTGAGGAGGATCAGGCAGTGCTTGAGTTTCATCAAGCGCTAAACTCCGAAGCCTGTGCGACGTGCGTTTTGTTGTTGCTTGCAGGCTGATTATTACCAGCTCGTTTAATACTTCCTGCCGGCTTATGGGGGGTGGTAAATTGCTGGAAGGCAATACGCTTTTCTATTGGATAAAATTCGTAGCCAAGCAAGTCTCGAATAATGCAGCTGTTGCGATAACAGGCCATGCCTAAATCTGGCGAGACAAAGCCGTGGGTATGCAGTTCGGCATTTTGAATAAAAATTTCATCTCCTTTTTTGTCGATGCTGTAATTTCTATTAACATCAAATTGCCCAGTCGTGTTCCACTGAATGCGCTGACTGATGGGGGCTAAAAAATCTGGCAGGGCAGACTGGTAGCCAGTGGCCAAGACCACAGCCTCGGTATCCAGGTTATAAGCCTGTTGTTGCTCTTCTTGAAAGAATGACAAATTAAAGCGCTGTGAATCAGAATTTAATGCGGCATTTTTTAACGCGCTGTTACTTAAAATGTTCGTGGTGAAATCAAACGAAAGTCGCTTCACATACAAGAGGTCGTATATTTCATTAATCAGGCTGGTATTGATGCCCTTATACAGATTTTTTTGACTGGCAATGAGGGATTGTTTGCGATCATCGGGCAGATCATAGAAGTAATCCACGTATTCCGGTGAGGTCATCTCTAGGGTTAACTTGCTGTATTCCAGTGGAAAAAAACGTGGGGAACGCGTAATCCAGTTCAATTCGTAACCGTGCACATCAATCTCTTGTAACAAATCATAATAGATCTCTGCCGCACTCTGACCGCCTCCCACTATGGTGATGCTGTCTTTTTGTTGCAGTTTTTGTTTGTTGGGTAAGTAATGGGAGGAATGCAATATATTGTCATTCAAGTCCTCACAGCATTCTGGAATGTAAGGGCTGGGACCGGTTCCTAAAATGAGTTTATGCGTTAAGTAAACCTTAGTTTCTTTAGACTGACTGTGCTGGCACGTTATCTCATAGTATTTTTCTAGCTCGTTATATTCAACCCGAGTGACCGTTTGGTTAAAACGAATGTTGTTAACCTGTTGACAGGCCCATTGGCAATACTGGTTGTATTCACTGCGCATCAAATAAAAATCTTCACGAATATAAAACGAGTACAAGCGCCCCTGTTTTTTGATGTAGTTCAAGAAACTTAATTTGTGGCTGGGATCGGCAAGTGTCACCAAATCGGACATGAAGGGGGTTTGTAAATGGGCACTTTCCAACATCATGCCTGGATGCCAGTTAAATTCGGTTCTTTGCTCCAGCACGATGCCATTAAGTGACTCTATGTTGTCAGTAAGACAGGCCAGACTTAAGTTGAAAGGCCCTAGGCCAATGGCGATAAAATCATATACGTTGTTAGACATTATTGGGTAACCTCAAGTGTTTTTTGGGCGGGAGCAGAAATAAGAGCGGGCTGAAAAGCTGTGTGTTCTTGCAAGTACTCAATACCGTGCTGCTTGATAAGTTTTAACACACTCTGAATGTCTAGCAGGGAGGTTTGCGGATTAAGCAGAGTGAACTTAAGGTAAGAACGGTCATATACTTTTGTGCCAGCAATAACAGCCTCCCCGGAACGGAAGATGGCTTTGCGGATATGCTGGTTACACTTATCCATGAGTAAATCATTATCGTGGCTATTGTGTATAGCGGGCATAGCTGGGTTAAAACGGAATACTAGGGTGCTCAATTCTGGTTTGTGAATAACTTCTATATCTGGGTCAAGGGAAAACAAAACATGACTGGACCTAGCCAGTGCACAAACTTGATCAAATACTCGGCCAATTTTTTCTAGACCCATGATTCTTAAGGTCAACCATAGTTTAAGTGCATCGAAGCGGCGAGTGGTCTGCAGACTTTTGTTCACTAAGTTAGGCGTGCCTTCCTGGTGTGCACTTAATGGATTTAAGTATTCAGCATGATGGGTAACAAAACTTAAATTAGCTTTGTCTTTTACCAAAAATGCACTGGAGCTCACAGGTTGTAAAAAGGATTTGTGATAATCCATGGTAATGGAATCTGCGCGCTCTATGCCGGATAACAAGTGGCGGCGAGTATTGGACGCCATGAGTCCACAACCATAGGCGGCGTCGGCATGCATCCACAAACCATACTGCTCACAAATGTCGGCAATTTGATGCAGCGGATCGATGCTGCCAAAATCGGTAGTACCTGCGGTGGCCATGACGGCGATGGGGATTAAACCATTACTTTTAGCGGTATCAATAGCCTTGCGCAGAGACTCGGCTTTCATCTTAAATTTATGATCGCAATCCACGGTGATCACCGCTGTATAACCCAGACCCAACAAGGCGGCCGATTTCTGTACGCTGAAGTGACTCATCTCTGAGGTAAAAATACGAAATTTACTGGCACATTCGGGCAGGCCGGAATGTTTGTTGGAATGCTGATTAAGCTGAGTGTGACAGTAATAATCCCGAGCCAATAACATGGCCATTAGGTTTGCCTGCGAGCCTCCGGAGGTAAAAATACCATCGGCCTGTACCCCCAGTTTTAAATGCTCGCAGCTCCAGTCAATTATCTTTTGCTCGATGAGGGTGCCGCCCACACTTTGATCCCAAGTATCCATGGATGAATTAATAGAACTAAGAATGAGTTCGGCCATCACCGCTGGAAACGCTACTGGGCAATTTAAATGGGCCAGATATTTTTTATTATGAAAATACACGGCGTCTTTAAGGTAAATGGCATCAATTTCCTTGAGTGCTGCGTCCACCGAACCCAAGGGTGCATTTAGATTAATATCTTCAAACTGACCTGCAAGTTCATGGGGTAGGATGCCACTAAAAGGATTTACGTTTTCGCTGATATTTTTTTGAATAAGCGCCAGTGCACTCAAAATGCCGGATTCGTATTTCTCTAAATTCCCTTCATGAAAAATGAAATCATCTTCGCCCGCGTTGGATACATGCTTACTGGTGTGCATGCCCAGGTATTCTAAAACGTCCAAGCTGCCCATAGCGGACCCCCTTAGTAAGTTTTTGTTTGAACAGCTTTTGGCCAATACAGGAATCGTGAGAGTTCTGGATTGTGCTGTGCCATATCAATTTCCGGCAATGCTAATGAGTTTGATTATCATTTGCAATTATAAAAGTGGATTTATGTCTCATTCACGTCCAATTAGTACCAAAGTCTTAGTGCAGTAGGAGGGTGCAAGTTAGGACGCTGTTTTCGCTCATTGTGCTATTTAGCTGGGGCTAGGCTACACATTGCTGAGGTTATTAAGTTCGGACTATGGGAAGTGCTGCTGTGCAAAACAAGGGGATAGGAAATTGCGCAAATACAAACGACAACTATTATCAACTAAAATTCATTGTTATTTGGTACTTATTTCTATATATTAATGCGAATCATTTGTATTTGAGTTGTAATTTGAATGGGTCTGCAATTAGCGGGTATTTGCTAAGTAGTCAATTTAATGCACAGGTACAAGGTTCATTGTTATGTGTGTTGTTTATTAAGACGCAAAAACCAAGGATGTTTCGTTGTGCCTAGTAATAAATATCTGAACAAAATAATTTCCTATAGTTTTTTTTTCGTTGCGAGTTCTTCCTTTTCACAAGTTGAGGTTCAGGACGCGGTGACTATTCGTAGTGCCACGTCTACAGGTGCTGGCTATGAGCTAGCTTCTGCCGAGAAAGAACTGGAAGTTATGTCAATTAGAGGTTCTTCGGGCATAAATGCAATAGAGGATTCTGGCTTTAATGTTGATGTTATTTCTACGCAAGAGTATCTCAATACCACCAAGAATATTACCCAGCTACTTAATGAGACACCGGGAATCGTGGTGAGGGAAAACGGTGGTCTAGGTTCAGAATTTGACTTGTCACTAAATGGTTTATCGGGTGATCAGGTTCGCTATTTTATAGATGGTGTTCCCATGGAAAATTTTGGCTCGGCTCTTGGCCTGAATAATATACCGGTCAATTTAGTGCAGAGGGTTGAGGTATTTAAAGGGGTAGTGCCAATTAGTCTGGGTTCAGATGCTTTAGCCGGTGCAATTAATATTATTACACCCGGTCTGGATGAAGAGATCTTTGATGCCTCCTATTCCTACGGTTCTTTTAATACTCATCGCATTGCTCTACTTGGGCAAACCTCAAGTACGGATGGTTATTTCCTGCGTGCCTCTGGATATTTTAACTATTCAGATAATAATTATATTGTGGAAGATGTACCTGTTACCGATGACAATGACAACATAGTGGGTGAGATTTCGGCAGAACGTTTTAACGACCAATATAAATCCAGCATGCTTTCTATGAAGATGGGGCAGACCAATCTTTCATGGGCCGATGAGCTTTCCCTAAGCTTAACCTATGCCCAGAATAAAGATAATGAGCAGCATCCAAGCTCGTCCATTAATCTTATTTTTGGCGAACGATATAGTCGCAATGAAACCTACTTACTATCAGGCCTGTATGAAAAGCAACTAGAAAGGCTCTTCATTAAATCCTATGTGTTAGCCGGTTCGATTACTGAAACCTACTATGATACGGCCAACCGTAGTTACGATTGGCAAGGTAATTACACCGATAAGAGTACAGTGACTCAAGGTGAGTACGAACGTTTATCTATTTTTAAACTTGAAGATAAGGTACTGAGATTAAATTTATCTGCTGATTTTGCCTATAGCGAAGATACGACGTTCTCTCTTAATATATCTACAAATAAACTAGAACGTGATGGTGACGATCGTATAGATACGGTAGATATAAATTTTACATTACCAAATTCAGTTGAAAAAAACGTAATTGCTTTTAACTATTCGAAATTATTATTTAAAGAGACGCTCAATCTAAACCTGTTTGTTAAGGAATACGACTACAGTGCCAGGATTGGCTCCCAGCAAGATATTGATGGCGTTGTGCAGGATGATGATGCCCGGGTGAAGCTGTCTAATACGGGTTACGGTTTCAGCCTGCGTTATCAATTGTCCCAGGCAAGCCGAATAAATACCTCTTATGAAAGGGCCTATCGCCTACCTGAGCCAGATGAAATATTGGGCAGTGGCCAGTTTATTCGAGCCAATCCAGATTTAACCGCGGAGGTGAGTGATAATTTTAATGTTGGCTTCATTTCTCAATTAAAATATTTTGATCTGTACATGAAGGGTGAAATTAATGGTTTCTACCGAAATGCCGATGATTTTATTAGTTTTGAATTTGATAGAGTAATCACTGGAACGTATAAAAATACTAGCCGTGTGGAAGTGACAGGCATCGAATCTGCACTTTCATTCAATTGGAATGAAATATTCGATCTTAAAATAAATGGCACCTATCAAGACATAATCGACAAGGCCAAATTTTTAGATAACGGCGGGAGCAATTCAGGATACGGAAACCGTTTGCCAAATAAACCACACTTGTATGCGAATTTACGTAGCGGTTTTAACTATGTTACCAGCGATTATAATAAGTTCTCGCTTCACTGGAGTAGCCATTACGTAGAGCGCTATTTTCTCAACTCAGAAGCTGATGGTGATAAAGAATTTAATCGGGATATACCCATGCAATTGACCCACGATATCAATCTTGAATATTCAATGAACTATGGCACTTATAATATTGCATTTAATGCAATCAATATCTTTGATGAACAAGTTTATGATAACCACAACATACAAAAGCCAGGTCGTGCCTTTTACCTGAAATTTAGATACTCACACTAAATCTACCCGTAAATATTAGCTAAAGACTTAATGAAGAAAGGAAAAAATATGAAACGTACAAAAATTTATACCAGTATTATTCTGGCGGCAACTCTCACCGCCTGTGGCAGTGATAGCAATGAAGGGCTTCCTACTTTATCGGAAATTGGTGTTACCGCAGGCTTAGTAAACGATGATTCTAATTCCACTGAATACCTAGTGTCCGCCCCTGATCTGATGGAAGGTGCTATCTCGGCACAAGGAGAGGGAATTGAACAAGCTGGCTGGAACTTTTATTACCCAGTAGGCAATACTCTTTTTGTCTCTGGTTATACCGATTTTAATGTCACGTCTTATAAAGTAAATGAGTACGACGAAGTTGCACAACTAAATACCTTCGTATTTGACAGCTCTTTGAATACCTTCGGTAATGTAGATGACACTACCCTATTGGCAACCAATTCCTATTGGTTCGAGCACGATGATATGGTGATGTATGCCGCTGATGCTGAGACAGGGCGCGCAATTAGCAAAACAAACTACAGTATTTATAATGATTCTACCGGTGCGGCAGGGGCAGGCACAGTTCCTTGGCCGACAGCGTTAAAAGTACGTGATGATAATTTATTCATCCCTTACTTAAAATTTGATGATGCAGGAAACTCCACAACTCCCGATAATAATACTGCATATGTAGCTATATTTGATTATCCGCTTACTGCTAACGTAGACGGAAATGTTGTGCCAAGTAAAATAATTACCGATGATCGCACTAGCAACATTGGAGTGCACGGCAGTACCACAGGGTTGATAGCAACCGATAATGGAGATCTGTATGGGTTTTCCGCTGGCTCCGTAGCCTCTGGTCATTATCCAGCATCAACCAAACCTTCTGGCATCTTACGTATTGCCAATGGTGAAACAGAGTTTGACGTCGACTACTTTTTTGACATCGAAGGTCAAACCGACGGCATGGAAATATTTTGGTTTGATAGCATAGGTGGCAACAAGGCTCTGGCGCGTATCTTCACACCTAGCGCTGAACTTGAATCTACACCATGGTCGGCGTATGGCAGTCCGGTTCTTAAACTGGTGATACTCGATCTTGAGGCGAAGACCATTACCGATATTGAAGGTATTCCACTTCACACTAAACAAATAACGTCTTCCATCGAAGTGATGGATGGTAAGGTTTATGTCATGGTGAATGCCGTTTCTGAAAAGAATATCTATCAAATTGACGTTGCCACAGGAACTGCCACTAAAGGCGCGGCTGTTGAAGGTACCAACGTTAGAGGCCTCTTTGACCTATATAATTAATAATTATTTGTTTTAAGTTTAAGTCGAGACCGTTAGCCATTTGGCTAATGGTCTTTTTCATTTCTAATTCACCGATTTATTTAGAAAACACGGTTAATACAATGAACAATAAAACCCTATTTAAATTACACGGCTGGGTGGGGCTG
>JAPYOO010000423.1 GCA_029938135.1 Bermanella sp.
CTACTCACCACGCCCACTAAACGCTCAACAAGAGCCTTAACTAGCACCTCATCCTCACCTTCAACCATTACTCGCACCACAGGCTCTGTACCACTGGGCCTCAATAGTACTCGACCGCGTCCTGCCAACTCTTTCTCTGCTAACTGTACCGCTGCTTGAACCGACTCAGCCTCTACAATTGACTTATCAGTCACTCGCACATTTTTCATAATCTGCGGAAACTTGGTCATTCCCAACTTGTATTCATGTAGTTTTTTGCCGTGAGACCTAAGTGCCTTCAATACCTGTAAAGCTGCAACAATACCATCGCCAGTTGTAGTGGCATTAAGACATAAAAGGTGTCCGGAATTTTCCCCACCCAAAGCCCAGTTACGCTCTTCAAGCTGTTGTAACACATAGCGATCGCCGACATTGGCGCGTACAAACGGAATATTCAATTCCTTAAGCGCCAGCTCCATGCCCAAGTTCGTCATCAGGGTTCCAACAACGCCGCCCTGTAATTCGTCCAAATCCTGCTGATGACGAGCGATCATATAAATAAGCTCATCACCATCAACCACCTCACCCTTATGATCCACCATAGCTACACGGTCGCCATCACCATCAAAAGCAATGCCAAGATCAGCTCTCAATTCAAGTACTTTGGCCTGCAAGGCCGCAGGGGACGTTGAGCCCACTTTTTCATTAATATTCAAGCCATCAGGTTGATTGCCAATACTAACGACATCAGCCCCCAGCTCTGTAAACACCGAAGGTGCTATTTGGTAAGTGGCCCCATGAGCACAATCCAATACTATTCGCATTCCCTTAAGGCTAAGACCAAACACTGTGCTTTTACAAAATTCTATATAGCGGCCGGCCGCATCATTAATGCGCTTAACCTTGCCCAACTTATCAGAGGATACGACCTCCATAGGTAAATCTAGCAGAGCCTCAATGGCTTCTTCTGTTTCGTCATCCAGTTTACTTCCGTCAGCGTTAAAAAACTTAATGCCATTATCATAAAACGGGTTATGTGAAGCACTGATGACGATGCCAGCATCGGCATGGAACGTACGCGTTAAATAGGCAATTCCAGGAGTAGGCATTGGCCCCAATAGACCAATATCAACGCCTGCGGCTGACAGGCCAGCCTCTAGCGCGGACTCAAACATATAACCTGAGATGCGAGTGTCTTTACCGATTAAAATATGATGTTTGCCCTGACTTGCAAAAATCTTTCCTGCCGCCCAACCTAGCTTCATTACAAATTCAGGGGTAATTGGAGCCTCACCCACTCGGCCGCGAATGCCATCTGTGCCAAAATATTTACGTGCCATAGTGATCCTTTCTACTACTGCTTTTAATTATTATGAGCATGCATCGAACTGTTGCTGAGTTGCTTTAACAACATTCAGTGCATCTACTGTTTCTTTAACATCATGAACACGAATGATGTGTGCGCCATTCATGGCTGCGATGACCGCGCCGGCCAAACTGCCCGCAACCCTATCGCCCACGGCGCGATCATTCAACACCGCGGCTATCATGGATTTACGAGATAACCCAATTAAAATGGGCACATCTAGAGTTTTGAAAAATGCCAAGTTTGCTAGCATTCTATAATTGTGTGCCGCTGACTTACCAAAACCAAAGCCTGGGTCGATCATTAATTGGTTTTTATCAATTCCTGCGTCATTACAGGCCTTTATACGCGCAGATAAAAATCGATATACATCTTTGAGTATCTGATCATAACTTGGATTAAGCTGCATGGTATCGGGTTCACCCTGCATATGCATCAAGCACACAGGCAAACTCGACTGTTTACAAGCCGCTATTGCGCCATCACGCTGCAATGCGCGAACGTCATTGATAATATGCGCACCGGCCAGCTTCGCGGCCAACATCACTTCTGGACTACTGCTATCAACGCTAATACACACATCTAACTGGGCGCTGATTCTCTCAACCAACGGAATAACTCGATCCAACTCCTGCTGGACCGGTACCTTTATCGCACCTGGCCGAGTGGACTCGCCACCCACATCTATAATGGCAGCCCCCTGCTCAAGCATCTGCTGAGCATGAGTCATACCTGCATCTAATAATGCATAGTTGCCCCCATCACTGAACGAGTCCGGCGTGGCGTTTAATACCCCCATGACCTGAGGGGTGGATAAATCCAAGGTGCGATCAGCACAGCGTAATTTCATAATACTCGTCTTGATGTTATTTCGCCCTACCAACTACATCGCTGGCGCCGCGCTATAC
>JAPYOO010000424.1 GCA_029938135.1 Bermanella sp.
TTCACCAAAAACTCCATCAAACCATCTAGGGTTTCATATCTTGGAATACAAAATAAGGTGGTGCCTTCTCGATGTTGGCGTATCAGTCCCGCCGCCACTAATGCCGATACATGGTGAGAAAGCGTTGAGTTAGGGATATCCAATACTTGCCTAATATCCCCCACGGGCAAACCTTCAGGGCCCGCTTTCACTAGGCAGCGAAAAATACTCAGACGTATTGGATGGCCTAATTCTTTAAATGCTTTTGCAACCAATTGAGTATTCATGTTGGATGGACCTTACTGTGGCCGTGGCCTTTATTTCGATATTACCAGAAATAAGCGCGTGTACAATCAGTTCATTAAATCGCTGCACCCTATAAACCTAAACGGCATCTATGTTCATATCCTCTACTACACTTATTGAGACGGCATTTTTAAGCCATTTTTTGTAACGTAAGGGGCAGTGTCATTATGGTCAGGCGCTGCCTAATAATTATAAGCACGTTGCTGTTTGCACAATGTATTCAAGGGCAAAGCATTCGTATAACCAATGGTGATTGGGACCCCTACTTATCCAGCAAAGCTTTTGAATACGGGTTGGCGTCGCACATTATTAGCGAGGCTTTTAAGTTAGAAGGCATAGACATTCAATGGGGATTTTTCCCATGGAAGCGGGCTTTTGAGAATGCTAAAGCGGGACAAAAATGGGATGCAGCCGCCGCGTGGTGGCCAAGTGACAGCTACAACGACGACTTTTTCACGTCCGATGCCATTATGGGTACTTCACTGGTATTTTTTCATTTAAAGGAATATAAATTTCACTGGGACAGCGTGGATGATTTGCCAGGCATTAACATCGGGCTCACCCGTGGGTACAATTACGGTGCAGTGCTTATGGAGGCTAATAGGGAAAGTAAAGTGCTCACCGAGCTTGCCAATAACGATGAGCAAAATTTTAAAAAACTGCTGTTTGACCGCATATCAATATTTCCCAATGACCTTGTAGTGGGTTATACCCAGATTAAAAATGCCTTCCCCCCACACGAAGCCATTCGTTTTACTCACCACCCAAAGAAATTTAAGGTAAATACTTTGCATTTACTTATTTCAAAGCGTGCAAAAAATGCCAACGTATTTTTACAAAAATTCAATTCCGGTTTAGCAAAACTAAAAGCCAGCGCTCGATATCAAAATATGCTCAATGCGTTAGAACAAGGTCGCTACGACCGCCAAGATAGCCCTGCCCCCCAAAATCAATAAGATATTTAATTTAGTGCTTTATCAGCCCTTAGGCGTTGCGCCATTAAATCAATGAATGCCCGTACCTTAGCCGAGGCAAAACGCCCTTGGCGGTGCACGATGCTTACTGGAATTGGGTTGGGCTCATAACTTTCCAGCAGTATTTTTAACTCCCCGGCGGCTAAATCTTCCGCCACCTGATAAGACAACAAGCGTGTCACTCCTAAACCCGCCTTTACCGCAGCGATAGCCGCATCGTTGCTGGTAACGGTAAGCCGGGGCTCTATGTGCACGCTTGTGTTGTTAAAACGCCAATCGGTTTGGGATTGGGCGGCGCTAGATGAAATGATAGTGTGGGCCGTTAAGTCTTGCGGAGACTGAGGGATACCGTATTGCTTTAAGTAGCTAGGAGAGGCACACACAATGTGGCGCACCTTTCCCACCGGTAATGCGCGCATGCTGGAGTCGGCCAGTTCACCGATGCGAATGCCCACATCTAGGCCCTCTTCTAATAGGTTGACCACTCGGTCTAAAAATAGTGCATCCACCTGTGTATCGGGGAAGCGTTGCAAATAATCAACAATGCCCGGCATAACAAACAGCCGCCCAAACATCACCGGTGCCGTGACCGCTAAATGACCTTTGGGTGTGCTGTTAATGCCCGCAGCGGCCGCGTCAGCGGCCTGAACTTGCACAATAATACGCCGTGCATCCTCTAAATATCTAAGGCCCGCCTCGGTGGCCCGCACATAACGAGTGGTGCGGTTTAACAGTTTCACCCCTAGGCTTTCTTCCAAGGCCGCCACTGCTCTGGTTACCGCCGGAGCCGAGATTCCTAAGCGTCGGGCGGCCGCGGCAAAACCTTGTTCCTCGGCCACGGCTACATATACGGTCATTAGGTGCAGTCTATCCATAAGCCCTCCAGGAATTATTCCACTTATCGCAATAATCAATTGTGATTTATGACTATTCTTTAAGCAAGTGGAATTTGGCATTCTAGCCTCACTGACCACACACACCGTGTTGATCACTT
>JAPYOO010000425.1 GCA_029938135.1 Bermanella sp.
CATGGACTCTATTAATAACGACAGTATTTCAATATCGGCACACGAGGCCGACTCGCCAAATAATTCAGCACCAATTTGCATGGGTGCGCGCGAGCTTAATAATGATTTTGCTTTAGTGTGCAATACTGGGCCACAGTAACTCAGGCGGTTAACGCCTTCTTTAGGCCAACTATGTGCATCTATACGGGCAACCTGTGGGGTAATATCCGCACTTACACCCATTAGTTTACCGCTTAATTGATCGGTAACTTTAAAGGTATGCAGGTTTAAGTCACTGCCAACACCGGTAAGCAATGATTCTAGATGTTCTAGCTGTGGCGGTATAACTAAGTCATATCCCCAGCTTGAAAATGTATCCAGCAGGGTACGACGCATACTCTCAAGTTGTTTGGCCTGTGGTGGCAACAACTCTTCAATTCCGTCCGGCAATAACCAGCGATCGGCTTGGCTCATTCGACTCGCTCTCTTAAGACACTAAAAATAGAAGACCAACACCAGACAGCATGCTAACTAGGCCAATTATGCGCATGGTTTTATCATCAATAGTGGCCAATTGAGCCACTAAACGACGCCATCTGCGCGGATACAAGAAGGGCAATATGCCTTCTATCACCAGCACTAGGCTGATGGCGATCCATAATTGTTGCCAGAAAGAACTGTCCATATTTAGCTTCACTACATAAAAAAACCGAGATTAAGCTCGGCAGCGCGGATTCTACACCTTTTTAGGGGTAAGCGCCAAGGGTAAGGAAGGACAGCAATCTGCCCTTGTAGGAGTGCACCCTGTGTGCGAAAAGCCTCTAATCATAGGGGCGGTCACGGGGTGACCCTCTGGAAATAAATGCGACGCATAAAAAAAGCCCCTACCTGTATTAAGGGTAGGGGCTTCTATGTTGTCACTAATCGCTTATTTTGCGATTGTCCTAGCTATCGTCTTTACGCACCACTTCAATGCTAGTGACATTTTGGAAGCCGCGGGGCAATTTATTACCACGACGCCCACGCTCTCCCTGATAGTGCTCTAAGTCTTTAAACTTCATTTTCACATGACGTTTGCCGGCATTCACCAGCAATACATCACCTTCTTTCATGAGTGACAAACCAATCAGGGTTTCAGTACCCGAGGCACCCAGGTTAATGATTTTATTACCCTTACCTTTTGACATTAATGGCAAGTCTGCTGCAGGGAAGGTTAACAAGCGCCCTTCATTACTCACCGCTATTACCCAATCTTGTTTTTGATCGGCTAACTTAATAGGCGTGTGCAAAGCTTTGTCATCTGGCTTATTGAGTAACGCCTTACCATTCTTGTTTTTAGACAACATGTCTTCAAAGGTGGTAACAAAACCATAACCGGATTCACTGGCCATTAGGTACTGATCTTTATTGCTACCCACGACCATAGTAACAAGTGTGGCACCTGCGGTTAGATTCACCGAACCCGTTACCGGTTCACCGTAACCACGAGCACCAGGCAAGCCATGTATATTAATACTGTAACTGCGCCCGCTGCTGTCTAAGAACACCGCTTGCTGATTGGTCTTGGCATTGGCTTGCACTAAGAAAGCATCGCCCGACTTATAGTTTAGGGTATTACCATCTATGTCATACCCTTTAGCAGCACGTATCCAACCTTTGGCTGAAAGCACGACGGTTACAGGATCGGCGCCCATTAAATCGGTTTCGCTTAACGCCACTGATTCTTGGCGAGCAACAATGGGACTGCGTCGATCATCACCAAAGGCTTCAGCATCGGCTGTAATTTCTTTTTTAACCAATGTTTTCATGCGACGTTCACTGCCTAGAATTTTTTCTATAGCATCACGCTCTTTGGCCAGCTCGTCTTGCTCGGCACGAATACGCACTTCCTCCAGTTTGGCGAGGTGGCGTAATTTTAATTCCAGTACCGATTCGGCCTGAGTGTCGCTCAGGCCAAAACGCTTCATCAACTCTTTTTTGGGCTCTTCTTCATGGCGAATAATATGGATAACTTCGTCAATATTTAAAAATGCCACCAGCAAACCATCTAAGATATGCAAACGGGCCAATACTTTCGCTAACCGGTGCTCTAAACGACGACGCACTGTTGAAGTACGATACTCCAGCCATTCTTTCACAATCATAGCCAGGTTTTTCACCTGCGGCAGACCATTAATACCAATCATGTTCATGTTGATACGGTAGCTTTTTTCCAGGTCGGTAGTGGCAAACAAATGATTCATCAATTGTTTTAAGTCCACTCGATT
>JAPYOO010000426.1 GCA_029938135.1 Bermanella sp.
TGGTTCCGGCCCCAGTTAAATGGCACACCTTGCTCGCGGTAAACCCGCTCTAATACACGAAAGTCAAATCCCACCACATTCCAACCGATTAAAACGTCTGGGTCGTAGTGGTGCACCCAATCATTGGCGGCATGTAATAAATCGTTAAGATCAGTACACAGTGTTAACCACATAGGGCTAGGTAAACTGGGTTTGCCCAGCATAAACACCTGCTTTACCGTTTTCCCATTAAACTGGCCCACAAACCCAATGCTAAACAAGGCTTCGTTAGTGGTGGCGGTGGGCATAGAGGTTTCTATATCGACAGATAATAATTTTAAATTTGGGTGGTATTGGCAGGGCTTAACTCTTGGATTTAAGAGTGGGTTTAATGAACCCGGACTTGGGTTATTAATGATAGCCACCGAGCCAAAGATAAAGCGCTCCATAGTAAATCGTTCGGTGGGTTTTATATCGGCTTCCCACAAAGTGATATCTTGGCCTTGGCAGTATTCCTTTAAACGTTGCAGTGCTTTGTAAGAGCGCACATACACAGCTTGAGCTGGTTGCTGGCTAAAATGCTTAAGTGCAACCTTAGCGGTACGTATTTCGGGCCAACTGGGCAGGTATTGCACCTGATCGCAGGGACAAAATGCCACGGCTTCCTGATGCTCAAACTGCAGACATTTTGGGCCGTCATCGGTGGTGACCCAGTATTCCAATAAAAGGCGAGAACCGACGTCGCGCCAAGCTCTACTGAGAATGAAACCCTGTGATGGAGTTGTTGTAATTATGTTGACCTTTTACGTGTTTAGGCTTAGCTAAAGATATACATCCATTTGCCAGGAGGCTAACGCATGTCTATGAGTCCAAGGATATCTCAGGACCCCATGTACCAATTATTGCGCGATGAGGATATCACCCAGTTTAACAAGCTTAAGGCCCAAGGAAAAACCTGTGATCTTACTGGGTGTGACTTTAGAGGCCTAGACTTGCGTGAAATTGATGTGCGCGGGATAGATCTTAGCAATGCTTACTTCAGAGGTGCAGATCTAAGAAGCATTGATTTTAGGGGCGCCAAGTTAATGGGGGCAAGTCTTGCGGACGCAAAAATTAGTGGCTGCTACTTCCCCGATAACCTCTGCGCACCAGAGATACTGATGTCGGTGGAGCATGGTACCCGTTTGCGCCAACTTGCTGAGGATTCATAATATGGCATTAGACTTTTCAGGTCATTCCTAATACTTTAAACAGGTTCGCAATATAATAATGTTTGATATGTTAAAAAGGCTGTATTCGAGCAAGGTGTAACAATTATGTTTTTTTTAGGCAAGGTTCCTGAATCCGTAGAGAAACTGCTAGAGCGCCTGCAAATCTTGAGTGAAAGATTAATGGAGGACTTTGCAGGGGAGAGTGTCACCAATACGTTCACTGATAAGCCCCAGATATTGGACCTTTTTGCGGCTGAGCAATTGGGTTGTATCCGTTCGGGTACCGTGACCATTGTGAGTAAAGGCGTAGAAGTCGCGTGCTTGGAGGCCGGGGACTTAGTGGGTGTGAGCCGAGTATTTGGTTTGCCCTATCCAGAGCTAAAAGTGGAAGAGCCGGTTGAAATAGACCTTATTCAACGTGATGACTTTGTGCAATTTGTCAATAATGATCCTATGCGGCAGCATCGCTGGAGTAATTACTTGCTAACTAACTCAGCCTTGTATCAAGAGGTATTAGCCCATTTTCATGTGCAAGTTCAAGTGCAAACCCCCAAAGGTTTTAAGCAAATTAGTGACGGGGAAGTGATCATTCGGGAAGGCGATGTAGCAGATACGGTTTATCAGTTAATGTCGGGCAGTGCCGATGTCACCGTAAATAATGTGACGGTGGGGGAGGTGTTAAACGGTGAAATTTTTGGGGCCATGGCTGTATTCACGGGTGAAGAGCGTAATGCCACCGTGACGGCTCGCCAAGACTGCCAGCTATTGGCGATACCTAAAAATCAATTTGTAGACCTTATTCGTGCACAACCAGAAACGGCCATAACCTTATTGGATAACATGTCGCGACGCGTTAAATCGCTAAATGAACAGGTAATCAGGCAAAGCTCGCGCATCGCCTAAATTAGATGAGAATCATTCTTGACTTCGCCAATGGGAATGATTATTATTCTTGTTGTCGCCATGTGAACCGCAGCATTAGTTCACACAAGACACTCTCTCTCATCAAGCTAATCACTTGTTTGGCCACCCTGGTTTCCAGCGTGGCCTTTTTTA
>JAPYOO010000097.1 GCA_029938135.1 Bermanella sp.
ACGGGCGTACTTGATCAGCTTCTGGAGCGGCGCTCAAAACCAATTGCAATACGTTGCGATAATGGCCCTGAGTTTATCCGTCATGAATTTACTGGTTGGGCAAAAAAAATGCGGTATTAGGGGTGATTATATTCAACCGGGAAATCCGCAAAATCAACTATCAACCAAGAGGCAGTTCAATAGCCAGAGGATTTATAGGTACAAGTGTGCGGTTTTGCTTGGGTTTTTACTGTGTACACAGACAGTGCTTTGTTTTTGCTCAAATACATTGAGTTTATGGGAATGATACTTGGTGAGAATAAAGTTAAGTTATTGAAAATATTGTTTTTAAGTATGGCTGTCTGATCGGTAGTGTAATTCGCCCGTCGAAACACCACGTTACGTAGGAGGCTGCTTGCAGGCGAGGGCAGCCTGCATACCGCCAAGCTTTGCTCCTGTAATGCTCTGCTATGCTTAATGGTTCAATTAACCGGTTTATCAGCTTTTACTGGTTTTATTATTATGCAGTGATGATCATATTCTTAACCGTCAGGGAGATAGTGAGTTACGTGGTGCACTTATTGTTTGTGTTCGTCTGCCTGCTTTTAGTCGCCCCAGTGCGTGCGGCCACTCCTGTGTTATTAGACGTAAACAAGCAATATACGCTCACTCATGAGGTGGACTACCTTTTAGATTCAAACCACGACATGACGGTAGCAGACATTCGTGCCACTGATAATTGGCAGGGTATTGATCGCTCTACGGTTAATTTTGGGCCCATTGACGCTGTGCTTTGGTTGCGTTTAGAGGTACAAGCAAAAACAGATGACGAGTGGGTTTTACATGTTGCCTACCCACAGCTGGATTTTATAGATAATTACAGCTATCTAAATGGCAAACCCTTGCCCGAGGTTCATAGCGGTGACTTAAGAGGCTTTAATAAAAGACCGATTGACCATGCAAACTTTGCCTTCCCTTATGCACTGAATACACAAGATACACTTGTGGTGTATTTACGTGTTAAAACCCAAGGAGCCACAGAGGTTCCCATATGGTTAAAAAGCAAAAAACGATTTAATAAAAATAACGAAAACAGGGCACTTGTACGCGGTTTTATTAACGGTATATTTATTGTGATGTTGCTGTACAACTTATTTATTTATGTCTCTATTCGTGAGCGTGTTTATTTATTTTATGTTTTAAATGTAGCGTCCTGCTTAGTGTTATTAAGTATATTTGACGGTACGGCATTTCAAATGTTTTGGCCTAACAGACCCGAGTTAAACCTGTATGCCTTTCCCCTGTTTAACGGGTTTTTACAGATTACCAGTTTATTATTTATCCTAGAATTTTTATCCGTGTTCAAACGTAATGTCTGGTACCGAGGATATTTTAAGGGGCTGTTAGTTTTAGTATCGTTACTGCCCATCTTGGCGCTGGTGTTACCCTATACATTAATTGCAATGATAGGGGTTTTATTGGCGCTTGTTCTTAATTTTTCGTGTTTGTTTCTAGGCATTGGTTTATCTATTAAGGGGGAAACGTCCGCCCGCTATTTCACCTTTGCCTGGACATTATTTATTGTGGGTTTAATAAGCAGTAACCTTAAGGGCATGGGATTGTTACCGACTAATTTATTTACCATTTATGGTTCTCAAATTGGATCATTTGTTGAACTGGTGGTTTTGTCGCTTGCTTTGGCACAACGCATGGAGGCCGTTAAAAATGAAAAAATTATTGCGCAACGGCAAAACATACAAAACTTAAAACGTTACAAAGATTTGTATAGCGATTCTTTATCTGGTCACTTTCAAGTGAGTTCACAAGGGCAGCTAGTGTCGGTTAATGCAGCCTACGCTGATATTATGGGCTTTGAATCCCCCCAAGCGTTAATGACGTCTTCATCCGCCAATAAGCTTGGTAAGCTCACACTAAACCTACCTACTATATCTAGTTTGTTTGATGATAAATTTGAAAAAAACAAAGTACAGGGTTATGAGTTACAGGGGCACAACAAAGAGGGCAAAGAGCTTTGGTTGTTGCTGTCACTTAGAGTAATAAGAAATGAACCGGGCGCCATTGAATACTTTGAGGGCTCCATCATCGATATTAGTGAACAAAAAGAGCTTGAGCATCTTCGTGAACAATCCTTAAAAAAACAAATGGCCACCATGCAGCAGCTAGTGGTGGGCATTAGTCATGAAGTGAATACCCCATTGGGGGTTGTCGTTACGGCAGATACCTACTTGGAGCGACTGATAGCAGGTATTTATATAGCGTTCAAAAATAATGAAATTACCCGTGATAGGCTTGAAAACTTCCTTGAATCCGGAAAAAATTCTATTGATTTGTCGAATGAAAACCTACACAAAGTGACAGAATTAATGCGCCACTTTAAACTCGTGTCCATTAGCCAGAGCGGTTATAAATATGCCTCAGCTGTTTTTTCTGAAATTCTACTAAAGACGGCCAAAGAGTTTTCTGATCAGCTTAACGGCACCCAGTTAACGCTTAGCTGCGAGCAAACGATAAGTGTGCTTGGTTATCCTAATGCCGTTTCGGATATCGTGCGGCAGCTTATTGAAAACAGTCTTATTCATGGTTTTGATGGCACAAAAACGGGCAGTATTACTATCTTGGTTGAGGAAGTTGGGGGGGCGATTTACCTTCACTACCAAGATAACGGCAAAGGACTTTGCGAGCAGGGTTTACATGATATATTCAACCCTTTTTATACCACCAAACGGGGTATACAGGGCCACGTGGGGCTGGGTATGTACCAAGTGTTTAATATTGTTAATCAATTGCTGCAAGGCTCTATCGAGGTGAATGAAAGCCCTGTTGGCATTAAGTTGGTTTTACAATTCCCTTCTCGATTAGATGCCCCAGACAGCCACACCTAAACGTGCACGCTGATCGTAAGTCATGACCCTTTAACATATTGATTAATCAAAGTAAGCCCATTATTGTAGTACTTAAATCTAATACAAGACCCTGACCTGAAACTGAGGTTAAAAGAATAATAAATATGTTAGATCTATGGTTTGTCCCGGTAGGCTTTGCATGCGCCATGTTGGCCAGCGTCACTGTATTTTTTACACCTAAATCATCTTTGCCCTGGAGCCTTCGACTGTTTGTGCTGCTTATGGGTATGGCCGCCTTGCAAATGTCTTTGGTACAAGCAGGCGGCGTGTTGCAAGTGCCATTCATGGCATTTTTATTGGACCCTGTTGATATTGCGTTTGCGCCCTTGGCTTATATCTATTTACACCAGCTAAATTATCAAAAATATCCGGCTTGGAAAATCGGCTTACATTTTTTACCGGTATTGGTGGCGTTGGTGGGCATTATTCCTTTTTGGCTTATGGACAGCGCCTCACAATTACAATATTACCAAGTGAGTCAAAACCTTAATTACTGGCGCTGGCCATCCGATAGAGTCACGGTTTGGATAATGTTAATTCAATTTCTTTTTTATTCTCCTTTCATTTTATTTGAGTACCAAAAACGTATTCGCCAGTATGACAATCAGGTTCCCTCTCATCGATACTGGTTGCACTGGCTAGTGGGTATTTATTACGGTTTGTGGTTTGTGTTGGGTATTTTAGCCATCCTTCAATTTAAGGTGGATATTTTATTGTTGGTTTTGGTGGGGCTGTTTACCTTTGTGACTAGCATCGCGTGTCTCTTGATAAGGCAACCCTTGGCCATTTTAGGCCAAGTACCTCATTCACAAATTAAAGAAAGCTGGAGCGCCAGTGTTAGTCAAGACGGTTTAAGCCATTTAGCAGACCGTTTACATCAATATATGCGTATAAGTCGTTGCTACCTTGATGCCGGCTTAACTTTAAAAGACCTGTCCGGCCAAATGAAAACGCAACCGGGAAAATTAACTAAGGTCTTTAGCCAGCAGTTAAATGAGGGGTTTTATGATTACATTAATCGCTATCGGGTAGAAGCCGCTAAAAATATGCTATTAGATAAAAGTCGCCAACATTATTCAGTCACAGACATTATGGTGATGGCGGGTTTTACCAGTAATTCGGTTTTTTATGAAAACTTTAAAAAGCTAGAGGGCAAAACTCCCGCCCAATACCGCAAGACAAAACAGGCCAGTAGGGCGTCTGTTAACGAAATGGCTCGTTAAAAATAAATCCTTCATAAGTTCTATGTATTTGAAAAATAAGAGGAAATAAATTCTTATGGAAAAAATTTTTAACAAGGAGGTATGCCCGGTTTTTATTTCTTAACGTTGTATCGAACCCTTCGATTCATCCAGAGATAAAAATAATGAAAAAGACCCTCTTAGGTATTGGCCTAGTATTGGCTATGTCCTCAACGCAGGTAATGGCTGCTAGCTGTGGCGACACCGATGTGAAATACAACCTTTTTGACATGTTGAGTGAAATTGACAACAGCAACGGAACCGGAACCCTAGGTCCCAGACGGCTAGTGACCAACCAGAAAACCAACATCATCGCCTTTTCAGATAAACGCTTTATCTCACCCACCCCGTTAGATATAGATTCCATGACAGTGAACTTTAAAAAAGAGAAAGGATCATGGTTAGGCGGCGGCGTTATAAGTGTGGTGTGCACCACAGATGCCAATGGCAACGTAACTAAATTAGAAGAGGTTAAGTACAGTGGCGGTAAAGGCAATGTAGGCGATAGCAAAACACGTACTTATACCGGTTTAAAAGGAAAGCGTCTTTCCATTCATGCGGTGGGCATAGGTGCAGTAGGGTCCGCCACTATTCGCTATGACCTGGTTCGCAGTAATGATTTAGGTGAACCTTGGCAGCCCAATAAAACAGCACCAACAGGGCCGGTATCTGGCTTTGCAGATTTACATGTACACCAAACCGCCGATCTTGCCTACAGTGAGGGTTGGTATTGGGGTGATCATCAGCCAGGCGAGTTAAGTGAGCAGTTGCCTCAATGCACAGGTGACAATCACGCCACCCTAACCCCGTTGGGAATTGAACTGCATGAAATTGCCAATCCACACCATGGCAAAACCCTGGGTTTTCCTGAATACAATGATTGGCCAATGTGGAACGACATCAAACACCAACAGGTGAGTGCGCACTGGCTAAAAGATGCTCATGACAGGGGTTTAAGCTTAATGTTTGCATCGGTAGTCAATAATCAAACACTGGCAGCAGGGGTAGTGGCATCTGGGTTACATAATAACAAGGTAGCGCCATTTGATATGGAGTCGGTGCGCAATCAAATTACCCATATTAAGCAGATGGATGAAAGTGAGGATTGGTTTGAAGTGGCCATGGACCCTTGGCATGCCCGTCGCATTATTAGCGAAGGCAAGTTGGCGGTAGTGTTGGCCATAGAAGCCAGTCACCTGTTTCCTGGCGACGACGGCCCGTGGATGGAACAGCTTCACGACGTTTATGATATGGGGGTGCGCTCTTTGCAAATTGCCCACGAGACCAATAATGATTTTTCGGGTGCTGCTTATCATGCCGATATCTTTGAGATCATTACTCAGTTAAAAGCCTGGTTTACCGGCAATGTGGAATATGCTGAAGCCTCTGACGGCGTACACAATGATGTGGGCATGTCGGCCCAGGGGTATGAACTGCTAGAAGAAATGGTTCGCCTAAATATGATTGTGGATGTTTCACATTTGCCGCTTAAATCCATTAGAGAGATCTACACAAAAGTGTCACAAGATCATAATTATTATCCACTTCTAAATTCCCATACCCGTATAGAGCCGTTACTGCTGCAAAGTGATCGTGAACGTTTGGACGAACATGTCACCACAGATGAAACGTTAGAATATTACCGTGCTACGGGTGGCGTGATTGGCTTGCGCACCGGAATTGAAGGCATGTTGGACTATGCGCCTTCTGGCGTTGACAATAACTGTGATGGCTCGGTGCGTTCACTAGCGCAGTTTTATCGTTATGCCGTGGATAAAGGCGTAAACACGGCCTTTGGTTCTGACTTTAATGGCTTCATAGAAATGTCTCCACCACGATTTGGTGATGATGCCTGTGCTACTGCCACCAGCGAATTGGTCGAGCAAGTGGCCGCACAAGGCACGCCTGCTGCAGATTTGCCAGGCTATATTCAAGAGTACAATGTGAAGGGCTTAGCCCATGTGGGTCTGTTACCTGCTTACCTTTGGGATTTAAAAGAAGTGGGCGCCGACACTGAAAACCTAGAAAGTTCAGCTGAGTCGGTGATCGCCATGTGGGATCGTATTTACGATAGCCAGCGTTCAAAAGTCGCCCAGTAGTTTTAATCACCGGTCATTGAATTGCGAACATCAGGGGTGTGGGGGAGAGTCAGGTCATGGGGTTTGCCTTAAACGCATAAAACAAGACCTAGCCCTTGCGTATACTCATTACAATAAATAATCTAAATATTCATGGTTAAATACATATTGTTAATCAATTTCTGCAAGGGTTCCTCGAGGTGAATAAAAGCCCTGTGGGGCTTAAGCTTACATTACAATTTCAGTCTTGATTAGATACCCCTGATCTTCACACCTAAAAATAAACATCAAGACATAGTAAATATAGGCTACCCAGTCGGGAAAAAACAGGGCCGCGTAGAGCCTAGAACACGAAAACGTAGGGCTTCTGTTTTTTATATTATGCATAGTGCTAAGGCATTTATCTAAAGCCTGAGTATAAAAAAAGCACGTACCAAAGTAGAGAAAAACACGGGTCGAAGGCTTAATGCAGTACCATTCTGACGTGACCCTAGTCTCGGAATGGGGTCTTTGTTTATAGTTTTACTTTACTATCAATGCTCAATTTTTTCACGATTCATTCATTCATTTATTGACCCAAGTACTAATTTTTTCATATAAAATACTGGGATCAATGGGCTTGCTAATATAATCGTTCATACCACTGTCCAAGCACTTTTGTTTATCATGAGAGAGGGCGTTTGCAGTCATGGCAACAATTGGAATTTCAATGTTTGCTATACCGGCGTCGCCATTTCTTATGGCAGTGGCTGCTTGATAACCATCCATTTCAGGCATTTGGCAATCCATTAATATAATCTGGTAGGGGGATTTTTGATCCATGGCTTTTAAAGCTTCTAATGCTTCTAAGCCATTATAGGCTGCATCAATTATGGCTTCACTGTCTTCCAATAAACATTTCACCACTTCAAGGTTGATGGGGACATCATCCACCAACAATATACGACAGTGTGGGGGGATTGTTGGTGATTTGACCTGAAGTTCATGCAAATAGTGAGTAGTGATAAAAGGGGGTGAGGCTAAATCTTGAGGCGTTTCTTGTAATACTGAAATGGCTTTATATAAGTCATCAGTTGTAACGGGTTTAGGTATATAGGCTTGAAAACCCAACTTGGCAAAGTGGGCAGCATCACCACGGTGACTCATAGACGTCATCATAACAAGTTTAATATCATCAAATAGAGTATTGCTTCGAATAAGCTCCCCAAGTTTCGCGCCATCCATGCCCGGCATTTGCATATCTAAAATAGCTAAATCAAATTCGTGGGTATTTAAATACTTTAATGCTTCATCTCCCCCATTTGCTAACGTTACCAACGCCCCCCAGTGCTCTAACTGATTTGATAGAACCTCCAGGTTTGTTTGGTTGTCATCGACAATTAGTATGCGGGTATCTTCAATACCTAAGTTTGGTAATGTGGCTAGGGTTTGGTGGCTGGCGATTAGCTGGATGTTAAATTCAAATGTCGATCCTTCTCCTGGTTGGCTGTGTGCTTCAATACTTCCTCCCATTACGTTACAAAGCTTCTTAGTGATGGAAAGCCCAAGGCCTGTACCGCCAAACTTCCGTGTGGTACTGCTGTCAGCTTGAGTGAATGGGGTAAATAATTTGGGCAAAACATTAGGCGGAATGCCAACTCCGGTATCACGTACACTGCATATGAGCCTAAGTTGCTCAGTATCATCTGTTTCATTTACTAGCTTGGCCGTTATGATAATTTCGCCATCGGACGTGAATTTAAAGGCATTGCCTAAGAGGTTATTGATGATCTGCCTTATCCGGCCAGGGTCACCTGTTACCATTGGATTATCTATGCCGGTACTGTCAATAATAAGTTCGAGGTTTTTCTCTTCTAAGCGCAGGCCGTATGAGTCTGCAATGTCTCCAATTAAAACTTTAAGGTTGAAATCTACACTTTCCAACTCTAGGTTACCTGACTCCACTTTTGAAAAATCCAATACTTCATTGATAACATAGAGTAACGATTGGGCGCTATCATGTGCCATAGCTAACTTCTTTTGTTGGTTATCGTTGAGCTCAGTACTTTTGAGCACATTAAGCATTCCTAATACGCCATTCATGGGGGTTCGTATTTCATGGCTCATATTTGCAAGGAATTCGCTTTTTATTTTGGCGGTTTCTTCGGCAGATCGTTTGGCTAGAATTAAGCTTTCTTCGGCGCTCTTAATTGGCGTTATATCGGTACGAATGGCAATGTAGTATTTGATTTTTCCATTGGATTTAAGGATAGGGGATATAGTGGTATCAACCCAGTATTCTCGGCCGCTCTTACTATAATTACAAATTTCTCCTTGCCAGGTTTTTCCCTTAGTAATGGTGCGAAATATCTCAGCGAAGAATTCAGTGTCATGGCGGCCTGATTTTAGTTGACGGTGATTGCTACCTATGAGCTCTTCTTTTGAGTAGCCACTGATGTCACAAAATTTGTCGTTTGCATGGGTAATCGTACCTTTAATATCGGTAATGGCGACAATAGAATGTTTGTTAACCACCGTGAGAATGTCTTGTGATCGTTTGTTTGCGTACAAACTGAGTTTTTTCGCTGATTGAAATATCTGATTAATTTCTTGGCTGTGTATTTTTTTAGATGTAACTTTACTTATGTCTTTATCCTTTGTTATATCTTGCAGGATTTGAACTGCACTACTAATTGGCGATGAGACAAGATATCGAATAACTGTGACTAATATTATGCCGTTAAATAAAACCATGGCTGCTATAAATGTAAATGCCTTGAAAAAGGTGAAATTAAAATCATCCATGTCATTTTGCGCATTATAGCTTATTGAAAACCCACCAAGTAAGTCTCCTTCACTCATGTTCATGTCTTTTGCATGGCAAGAGAAACATTTTTTGTTAGCAGCATTCCCTTCTCCCAGAATTACGGGGATGCTATAGCGGTAGTGATTGTTGGCAATGAAGCCAAACTCATGTTGTTTACTGGCGAGACTTTTTTTGTCCATTTGATCTTGCGGGGGTTCAATCTCATCACTCCCTTGGGCTTTTTGATAGGCAATTACTTTGGGGCCCATATAGAGCCAAAGGGTGGCGTTTTTTTGACTTAAGGAGAGTTGTTTCAATGAGTCATTTAGGGCATTTATGACAGGGTTATTATCTTTTTTGTTGCCACGGTGAATCATGGCTTGTGTATGGCTAGCCTGAAGAGACAGCAGGATTCTTTGTGTTCTGTCTTTAATAACTCTTTCAAGCCTTGACTTTTCACTGGCATGAGCTAGCAATATACCCACCAATAAGCTTGCCGCAAGTACCGTGCTTATAATAATGGTTATTTGGGTGCCAAGACGATTAATCATAAGTAATAGGGTGTGTTGCCATTTGGTCAAGTTAATACTATTAATTGTAGATCAAGTAGCTAGAATTGTGGGCAGTGTTAGTCTGCTTAGTATGGCATTTATTGCATGAGTACGTGTAGCCCGAATTCAACTTCAGCGTGCACCATTCAACGCGAGCGAAACACCTCGCACCTACTAATACGGCGTATGTGGCACGTAAGGCATAACACTTAATTGTTTTGTTGCCCTTACATGAAAAAGGGCCTTCATTTAACAACTGCTAAGTTGTTGGCGAGGTTCAAATAAATTTATAACGCGTTGTCACTCATCATCGTCAAAAGACGGAAAACTGCACTCGGACAGTAAAGGCTTTTCGCCAGTTAATGCCATCCTCAGTTGTCCATACATCGCTGTTATATTGATCGCCGCCAGTTAAGATTAGTTGCTCGTTATGCACCGCTAAGCCGTGACCTGAACGCTTGGAAAATTGCGCTTTAGTCGTTTCTTCGTTCCACGTAATGCCTACAACAAATGGCTTTACTTGATGAGGGGGAATTAAGCCAACTTTGAAACCATGCTTTTGAAATAAGCGCCCAAGTAGTTAGAGCTATAACAGGCTTTCATCACAATGTATTTACAATCTAGTTTTAAAACGTAATCAAGTAGTTTTTGGCGGGTAACTTCCCTATTGCTCGCCATCTTTCAATTATCAGTGAATAGACAAACCTGAAAACATTTTTTTTAAAATCGATTCTGATTACGTTATTGTTATGCATAGGTACTCTCTCTTCATACTTAACAGTGTGTATAGACAATACTTGCTTTTAAATCAGCCCTCTTTAAGTATGCTTAAATAGGTTTGATTCCGTAGACGTATGGCGGATAAGCATATAAAAGGGTGCCGCGGGATCAAGTCTTGCGTTTTGTCTAAGCGCACAAGGCGAGACCATTCGCCCACGAGTACATTACAGTTTGGCGATAGATGCACGGCACGAACACAGGTGACAATGTGGGGTGGTGGGCACTGTAGGAAAGGGTTTAAGTAAAAATAAGAATGGGAGTAACGGAAAATATATAACGCTAATATTCTGTTTGTAATTACTATTTGGATGACGTTTCATAAATAGTATAAAAAGAGGGTGAGCAATTCACCCTCTTTTTATCTTAAGTTGTATTTTTACGATTAGCGTATTTTTTAATCTACAATAAGCATTAATTTGCCACCACTTCAAAATTATACGTGGTTGAACCACCTCGTGTACCCGCAGCATTTTTAGCAATAACATCCACAGTATATTGCCCTGGTAAGTATCTAGGTTCTGATGGGTTTTCATCAATACCTAACGTCACGTCAAAATTGTTTAACTTTAAATTATCAAGCACGGCCATAGCGGCAACCGGTGTCATGGCCCCACTGGGAAACATGTTTACATGAAAAGCACTGCCCAGTTGTTTGTTGGTGAATACTAAGAGATCATTTACTGCGCTTACCGCTAATATTTCTGTACCCACATGTGCCTCAACATCTGTTTGTATGGCGGCGGCTAAATCATTTACCGACCCATAGGTTGCAGGTGCGATCAAAATGTCAAAAATGCCAAAGCCTACGATTTCTAGGTTAAACCGATTATTGGCTTCTAAATCAGCAATGCCATCTCCACTTCTATTATTGGTAGCAAAGCCCAAGGAGCTTAGGTCGTAAACGTTGTTGCTAATGGGGACAAAATTAATACTGCCACCATTGAGCCCCGAAGTATCTGATAAAGACATGGGGGCGGCTGCGATTGTATTCAGTGAAAAACCATAGGGTGAAATGTTAATTTGTTGTTCAATAATATAATTAAGATCATCTATAGTAACCGCTGATAGATCAGGAACTCCCCAATTATTTAACGTAGTTTCATTTAATTGAATGTTGATAACGTTGGTAACATCATTAATATCCGTTATTTGAATATCAAACGTTATTTCAGCATCTTGGCCGCCATTTGCAGCGGAGGCAAAGTTGCCCACCACAGTGTCAAAGGCAGTAATGGTTGACGTGAGACTGGCCGGTGTACCGAATACAAAATCATTAAACTCTAAGGTAGGGGTTTCGGTGGTACGTGTAGTGGTGCCAGTGCCGAAACGGCCCAGTGAATTAATTTCATATTGAAAGTCGGTACTAACGGATTGGCCATTAACAAACCATTCATAAGTAATCGTAGCGGCATCAATATCCTCTATGGGGATGCTGGGTATAAGCTGGTATTGGGTGAATGAATTAAAATCAAAACCGGTAGGCAGGGTGGCGGCATCCAAAAGGGTGACATCAATAACGTCGTTAAGCTCAAATTCAACGTTAAGCGTTGTTTCAATACCCGGTGCATCATTAAGGGTAAATGTACCCGCGGTGGTTAAGCCCTCTAAAATGCGCACAGAATCAGCAAAGCCGGTGTATCTAGACGGGTCATTGTTCATGTTTTCATCATCAAATACCGTAACACTGAGAGTGTAATAACCTGCTGGCACAGAATTATTAAGCAGTGCAGTATGCAGGGTATAACCTTCACTGCCCGCTTGTGTGGTAAAAGACAGTGGAATGTCGGCCTGCAAATCGGTTTGTAATGTACCGATCACGTAAGGCGCATCCGACATGGAAACAGGCACCTCAATGCTTAAGCTAAACGACCCGGTATTTTGCAGGATAGACAATAGAACGGTCTCTTGGGCTAAAACTCCCGCCTCTATGGTTACATCAACACTGCCACGGGAAAATAAATAGTTATCTGCGTTAAACGCTTCTACGATAAGGTTCCAATCACCGATTTCCATAGATTCTAATTGAATGGAATTTCCCTGTGCCACCGTTTGATCCAAGCTTTTGCCATCAGGGCCTGTACCAATAACTCTATAGCTGTCTGCCACTAGATCAACAACTGGTTGCAGGGTTCGACTTTGTGGGCTTATAAAGGAAATTTCTAATGTACCGTGATCTGCTTTGGCCGATTCAGCGCTGTTATTGGTTGAATCTAATTGACACCCCGTACTTAAAAACGCAAAAGATAATATTAGCAAGTAAAAATATTTTAAATGCCTTAAATAATTTGGATGATTAAGTGCTTCGGTTTTGTAATTCATTCTAAATCCCTTTGATTTAAATAATTAATTTAAATGTTGTTTTCGATTTTATATCCACACAAAAAATTGCCGATCACTAACGATTAGGTAGGTATTATTAGGCGTATCCGTTACAGGGATAGGTTCTTTTTTAGTGCGACTTTTCATTCTCTCTTTTTACAAAATTGAGCCTAGTAGAGAGTTAAATATGAGCAAGTGAATTATGGACGCGTTGTACTGGTGCATGGTTAAGGTGCCAAATGA
>JAPYOO010000427.1 GCA_029938135.1 Bermanella sp.
TGTCTAACTGCATGATAGAGTTTTTGTGGGTGCGGGATGCGCAAGAAGCACAAGATGGCCCGGGCCGTGATTTGTTATTTAGCCAGCGTGTGCAAAATCCAGATGCCTCGCCGTTTGGGGTGATATTAAACCGAACCAATAATACAGATTTAACCCTGCCCTTTGACGGTTGGTCGTATCAACCCGATTATTTTAAACCACCAATGGCGTTTCATGTGGGCAGTAATGCCAGCAACCTTAGCGAGCCCTTGTGTTTTTATGTGCCGTTTATTGAGCCCAGTGAACGCCAGATAAAAAAGAGCAAATTTAAATCCTTAAGTCATGTATGCATTCATAACCCAAATACAAAGAACTCTGACACCTTAAAGCAGGTGGGCCAAGCTGAGCGTTTAAGCTTCAAACAAAGTGATGAGCATTTTGTAGAAGTGACCCTTGATGACAATGAAATGGGCTTAAGCCGGGACTTAAGGCCCGAGATCCCCATGATCATACATTGGTAGGCTGACTCCATAAGGAAAAAGTATTAGTATAAGGCGAGAAATCACTGCCTTATCTAGGCTTGCGCCGCCGTGAAGAGACCGACCTATGAGAAATGTAATCCTACCCGCACTCCTGCTGCCTCTATTATTAGCAGGTTGTGAGCTTGAAGAAACCGAGCAAGCCGGCGAGCAAACTGGTGACCAGGTCATCCCCTATCACTTCCAATTTAAGGCTTTAAGTGCGGATTGCAGCGAAGACGATTGCGACAGCGAACTATGGGTGATAGATAACCGCGGCGACATTAGACAACTCACCAACATTAATGAAAACGGCAGCAGCTACCCCAGCACCCCTGTTTTATTTAATGAACAATATTATTTTACTGCCGACGATGGCATTCACGGTAACGAAATATGGGTGGGAAACCCTCTGAATGGTGAAGTGTCATTGATGCAGGATCTAAATCCCGGCGATGGCAGTAGCTATGCGGGTAACTTCATTGAGTATCAGGGCGCACTTTATTTCTCAGCCAGCAGTGATACCGCCAAAGGATCATTGTGGAAAACCAATGGCACAGCCGCGGGCACCGAACTGGTGATTGACCCTAGACACGACACCCCCACCAGCAGCGCCGATGTCGGCAACCTAACCGAACTTAATGGCAACCTGTATTTTACCGCCTATGGCGAAAATGACGCAGAAGAACACGTGGGTAACGAGTGGTGGGTTAGCAATGGCACCACGCAAGGCACTCAATTACTGGTTGATTTTGTACCCGGCAATGACGGCAGTGGCGTGGGTGAAATATTTAAATGGAAAAACAAACTTTATTATCAAGCCACCGACGGCAACAATACTCTGTCTGATAACGAACATTCCTACTCGTTATTTGAAAGTGATGGCACTGCCTTGGGCACTAAGTTAGTTAAAGATATTAACCCCACCGAAAACCAATCAAGTGAAGCGCGTATTAAATACATCACTGACCTGGGAGATCGTTTCATATTTGTTGCCACCGACGGCACCCATGGTAGCGAACTGTGGGCCAGTGACGGCACTGAGGTTGGCACTATTATGATTAAGGACATCACCGTCGGGGAAACCGCTAGCTCTATTCGTGGCTTTAAAGTATTGGTCAATCAGGCTTACTTTGTGGCGCGCAGTGGCGACACCTCGGGTTTCTGGAAAACCGATGGCACCGCGCAGGGTACCGAACTCATTCGCTATTTTGACTACGCCACGGACCTTGAGATTGTGGATGCGGGCATTATTATTTCCGCCCGCCATGGGGATGTAAGGGGCCTGTGGTTAAGTGATGGCAGCTCAGAAGGAACTCAGCTTTATTATCAGTCTGAAGACATAGGTTGGCTCAATAGTAAGTTAAATCCGCTGGTGTATTTTTATAAATACACAGACCCGTTATCCCAGCTTTGGCATACCGATGGCACGGCAGCTGGTACCCAACAAGCGTTAGACGGTCAAAATCGCGGTGCAGTGGAAGTAGATGACTAACACTTTAAGAGCTTTATAATCGCCACTTCCTAGCTACGGGCGTGGTTTAACGTTTAGATCAATAAAATAAATAAAAGACATAGCGAAATATGTCTTTTATTTATTTTAGTTTTCTCCAATTAAAATCTGAATCCACCTTGCTCGATCTTTTGTTGAGTGGCGTCATCTAATTCAATGTAACGGTTTGATTTTGGCAACCGTACATAAATGGGGCAATTGTTCTTGGCCAAATCAAAACCTT